>JBIOVW010000797.1:0-9612 GCA_044867945.1 Nakamurella sp.
TCGGGTGAATCCGCTCCCCCGCTCCGCTCCTCCGCGCATCCACGCCGAACGGATCCGCCGCGTTCGTCATCGCGCCTTCGGCCCCTTGTCCCGACCCCCGATCACAGCCGTGATCGGCCCGCCGGAAGAACGGCTGGCCCCAGACAAGCACCTGCCCCGCACCGAGGGGAACCGAGAGGACGCGACTCATGACCACTGTCGAGCACGACGACGAACCCGGCCGGCGGACCGTGCGGATCCCCGGCAGCCGTGACCACGGCGGCCTCCACCTGCTCACCGTGACCATCCGGTGGGTGTGCCCGGTCTGTGGCGGGCCACGCGGCGAACTCCGGCGGGCCGTGTCCTACGACGGATCCCGCCGCCTGGCCTGTGACGGCTGGACCAACCCCTGCGGGCACGTCGACACCTACGCCGACGTCCGCCGCGAAAACCGCTGACAGCCCGACAGGGACGCGATCCCAACAGCTCCCACCTGCTGACGGCACAACTGGGCAGCCAACTCCGATGAACGGAAGGACACGATCATGGGCTACCTCGTTCGCACCATCACCGCGATGCAGTTGCAGTTGGGCGACGTCGTGATCCCCGACAAGGGACCCCGGCAGCACGTCACCCTGCACCGCATCCAGGGCGCCCACCCCGTCGTCGCCGTCCAGTACGCAGAGACACCCGGCGCCACCACCCTCTACCCGCCGAGCATGCCGCTGCTCATCGAGATCCCCGACGACGCGACCAAGTCCGCATCCACCGAGCGGAGCCTGTGATGACCCATGACGTCCAGGAGCACCGCGCCCAGCTCCGCGCCTGGGCCAAGGGCATCTACGGACTGGAGGCCGCCACCGAACTGCTGATCCGCGGCTTCGACGGCCGCTTCGCCGACCCAGGCTGCCCCTGGGTGCACCCGACAGCATCCGGGCACTGGATCGACTTCGACTCCATCCCCGCCCAGATCGGTGCCCTCTCCGGTGGGGAGCAACGGTTCCTGCGGATCGCCGCCGCCCTCGACGACGGCGACACCACGGTTAACCTGGGCCGCTGCCTGGCCGGCCTGGACCGCAAGCACGTCCATCTCGTGCTGGCCGCGGTCGCCCACGCAGCGGGCACTCACCAGCACGAACAACTCACCTTCCGACCCGACGGCGGCATCAAAGTCGACCGACCCGGATCCATGTACCGGTGGGACCAGCCGTCCGGATCGGTACCCGAGGGACCCTGCCGGGGAGGCGAAATCAGCCGATGAACACCTACTCCGGCAGGAACCCGATCGCCGACGCGGTCCGGCGATCCATCCATACCAAGACCGAGAAGCCGCCGAGCGCCGGCCAGCAAATTCAGGCCATCGTCAGCATCGCAGGCGAGCAGGAACTGCGCCTGGACACGCACGGCTCGGGCAACCGCCGTGACTGGGGTGGACACATCGCCCTATCCAGCGACAACCTGCTGATCTACCTGCACGACCAGATCGCCGCCCGCATGTACGCCGGCGCCTGGATCGACGCCTGGTACATCGCGTCCAAGCTACCGAAAACCGTCGATACTGGTCCGACGGCACACGGCCCGGTGACCATGGTGAGCGCCCACGGCTCGGACGCCGTCGACCACGTCCACGACGTCGCCCGCAGCGTCGCCCTGATCAAGATCGGCGGCCTGACCTGGCGCATCCACGACCAGGCCGCTTGGGCGAGCACCGAACAGAAGTGGCGGGAGGTCTCCGCTCTCGCGCCGATGGTGCTGCCGATCCGCAGGTACGAGCCGTCCCGGAAGCCACCCAAGACCGACTACCAGCAGCCGGCATGGGTCGAGATACGCGGTCCGGCGCCGAGTCTGTGACTCGATCGGGTCGAGTCAGGTCGCGACGTCGTAATGACGATGAACCCAGCACCGCGAGCCGATCCCGGTCGTCGGAGTATTGCAGTCGGGCAGGTCGCAGGTCGGCCGGCAATCCTCGTGGTACCAGTCCCTCGCCCTCGATCTGGTGCTCACGGTGACGGGCTGCCGGCAGGTACCGCACTGAACGGTCTTGGTAGGCATGCCGAGATCATCGCACATATGTTCGATCGTCGCCAAGGTCTCGAGTGCAGCCTGTGCGGGGCCGGTCGCTTCAGCACGGCCCGGCTTCCCTCTCGAACTCCTCGGCCTGCTCGTCGTCATTGCCTTCGGCTCGCAGCCGTTCGAGGTTCTCGGCGGCCCGCCGGTACGCCTGCTCGATGTATTCCTCGAGCTTGGATCGCTCGACCCGCCACTGGTTACGCCCACCGATCTGGATTCCATTCAGATCACCGGATCGCACAAGGCTGTAAATCTGCCCTTGGGTGCACCGAAGCAAGTCAGCTACCTGCCGCAACGTCAGGAATCTCGGCTGGCTCGACTCGTCGCTCACAACCTCATCCTGCCCATCGGTCGAGCCGGCGGTTGCCGGTGTGTCCTGTTCACCTGGACTCTTCGACCCGGCCCCGTGATCGCTGATCTGTGCGAGGTTGGTCTGAACGACCGGCCCGCGGCTTGTTCAACTCAATCCTTCGGATTCCGTCAGAAGCGCGGCATAGCCGATCGCAGCGCCGTTGCTGCGCGCGTGCGTGACCGTGGTGTCATCCGCTGGGAACTCCGCCGTGTCGCCACCGCGCAGGCAACCAGCATCCGTCCTTCTGAGAAGAGGACCTGCCAGTTCTCGCTGGCATCCGCTGGTTCGACGACGATCTGTTGGTGATCGTGGAAGGTCAGGGTCAGGATGCCGTTGCTTGATGCCGACGCTGCTCCGATGGTCTGATCGGAACAAGAGGTAACGGTCACATGTTGGATGCCATCGTCCTTCTATGATCAGGCGGCGGAGAGGGTGACCGTGTAGCCGAGGGCTTCGAGTTCACCGAGCACGCTCTCGTACCAGTCGTCGATCCGTGGCGCCACCTTCCGCGCGAAGTTTGCGCGCCGCCCGGTCGTAGGACCGGGCAAACCCCTCCGCCGTATTCCCGCGCCACAGGCCTGCTCCGACGGGCCGGTCGATCCCACCGAGACGTGCCTCCGATCAGACGAGAGCGACACCTCGCCTCAGTTACTTCCGCAGCCGGTCACGCACTTCCTCTGGCAGGCTCGTGGAGTCCCAGCCAACCTCTGTGCCGGTTGCGCCAACCTCGGTGCTGAAGATCGTCTGCTTGACGATGTCCAGTTGCTTGCCGCTCAGGCTGCCGAACTTGGTTCCCGGCGAGATCGGCGGCCCACCCAAGGCGGCGACGATCTTGTCGGCGTAGACGTCCGGTCGGTCGGTCGGCATGCTGGCGTAGGCCTGCATCGTCTCCAGGATCGTACGGTCGCCGTTGGCCTTCGCCTGGAACTGGAGGTTGGCCACGGCCGCCCGCTGGCCGGTCGCCATGTCCGGGAAGACGAGGAACCCTCGCGAATCGCTGCCGATGTAACCCCAACTCGAGATGTCGGGCGACGGCCGCTTGAGCGCGCCCGGATTGTTGTACAGCCACACGACGTCGCCATCGCTGAAACGTACGGTCGCGTTGTAGACGGCGAAGAACTGCTTGCCGACCGTCACGGTGTCGCCGGCCTGCAACCGCAGGTTCGAGCTGATCTTCATCAGCTTGCGCAGCTCGTCCCCGGTGATAGTGCCCTTGTCCGCCAGATTTCGGACGTAGCTGAGCGTCACCTTTCGCTCCAGCGTGTCGAGTTGCTTGGCCGCCTCGTCCCACCGCTTGCCCCAGATGAGCACCCGGAGCGCGCCACGCGCGGCAGCGGTCGGGTCCTTGGCGCGTACGGCGGCGTCGACCTTGCCCTTGCCCCCGTGCCATGCGCCCTCGTTCAACGACTCGAGCGAGGCTGCGGACATGCCGCTGATCCGGGCGACGATGTCGGCGGGCTCCCAGTCATTGAGCACCCAGGCCGCCCGCCCCCAATCCCCCTCGGTCAGATAGCCGGTGAACTCCTTCATCTGCTCGGGGGTCGGCGCCCGCTGCAGGGCAAGGAGCCGCTGGACGGCCCGGTTGCCGATGTGCCGCTGCAACGCCTCGACCCGATCAGTACCAGGGACCGGAGCGGACGGCGCGGCCGCACGCCTGCCCGCGGCCGCACGCCTGCCCGCAACCGGAGCGGGCCGAGGTAGACGCGGCACCAGCATGCATCGATCCTGCGCGCCATCGGGTGCTGCTGGGAAGGCCCGAAGGGGCAGACTCCTGGGCCTGGGCGGGCGTGACCTGCTCGTGACTTGGTCGGCGACGCTGCCGCGGGCCGAGGAAGCGACGATCGCGGTGGACGTCGCGACTCGCACGATCTGTGCGGCGGTGCTGCGGCCGGTCGGGACCAAGGCCGTCGACGCCGCGCCCTTGTTGCGCAGATGCTCGTGCCCGAGCCGATGCGGCCGGGCTGGTCGCAGGCGTTGCAGATGGCGGGCGTCGGTGCTGCCGCAACGGACGTTCCAGCTACGACTCGTACCCCGACACGGCCGCCCCTCGTCGCGGACGGGACGAGAACGGCGGCCACAAGCCGCCGTCTTCAACCTCACCCGCCCCGAACCCGGATACCACGCGCAGGTTTGATCTGAACAACGAAGACTTGCCTGCAGCTTTGACCTGAACAACGCAGGGTTCACCCGGACAGGACACGATCTCCGGCATCGATCCGGCGAATAGTCCACATGTCCGAATTCCATCCACATTCCGGAACACTCACCGCCACGTGGACCCGCCGTTCGGCACCATCGGGTTGGTCCGGCTCGAACGACCGGACAGGACGGAAGGTGGGAGATCATGACGGGATTGGCGGTCGACACCCAGCGCATCGCCGGGGCGGGAAGCGCGGTCAGTGGGGTGGCGGAGTCGCTGACCGGGGAGATCACGTCGATGCGTGGACTGCTCGACCAGATCCGGGCCGGGTGGCAGTCGAGTGAGGCGGCCCCCCGGTTCATCTCGGCGATGGAGCAACATCTGGCTGACGCGACCGCGCTCAAGGATGCCCTGGTCGGGCACGGATCGGCCCTGACCTCCGCGGCCGGCCGGTTCGGGGAAGCCGAACTGTCCCTGGCCCAGGCGATTCCGGGCGGGCGCTGATGACCACCATTGCGGTGAACTACGCCGCGCTGGCCGACGGCCGCGACGGCCTGGTCGCCACATGGGGCCGGATCGAAGGCCACCTGACCGACCTGGACGCCCGGATCGCGGCGACCTCCGACATGGAGGCCGAGACCCTGGTGAGCTACCTGGCCCTCAAGGCCCGGTGGGATGCGGCGGCACAGGAGCGCCAGACGGTGCTCCATTCGCTGGCGAACCTGGTCGGCGACGCGGGCGAGCAGTACCGCAGCGTCGACGCGGCGATGGCGGCCCAGTTCGGCTGAGCCCCGGTCCGCGGACGAGGACGTCTCGCCCGCCGCTTCGGGGGGCGGGCGAGCCGGCCTCGGGTCATGCGCCGATCCGCCCCGGTGGCAGGATCGGCGCATGACTTCCGGAAACCTGTTGGGCCCGCCGCCGGTGAAGCTGCCGGTGGATCCGGCCGCCGCGTCGCTGGCGGCGGGCGAGTCGGCCGCGGATGTGGTGCGAGCCAACCCGACGTCGTCGCTGGGCTGGGCCCTGCTCGCCGAGGCGGCACTGGATCGCGGTGACGACGTCGCCGGCTACGCCTACGCGCGGGTCGGTTACCACCGCGGGCTGGACCTGCTGCGGCGCAACGGGTGGAAGGGTGCGGGTCCGATCCCATGGTCGCACGAGCCGAACCGGGGGTTCCTGCGCTCGCTGGCGGCGCTCGGGCAGGCCGCGGCGCTGTTCGAGGAGGCCGACGAGGTCGCCCGGGTGCGCGCGTTCCTGCTGGACGCGGACCCGCAGATCCCGGGCGACCTGGTGCCCTGAGGTCCCCTCCGAGGCGGGCGGTGGGCGACAGCCGCCCAGCACTCGTCGGTCGTGGTCTGCGGTCGAGCGTGGGTGGTTGCGCTAGCGTCGAGATGTGCTGACTCGCCTCGAAGCCGACGGGTTCAAGAACCTGCTCGACTTCAACGTCGACCTCGGCCCCTTCACCTGCATCGCTGGTCCCAACGCGGTGGGCAAATCCAACGTTTTCGATGTGGTCGAGTTCCTTTCGCTGCTGGCCGACCATCCCTTCATGGAGGCGGCGCAACGTCTGCGAGCCCACGGCACGCGTGGAACCGATCCGAGGACCTTGTTCTGGCAGAACGAGGATGCTTCTGGCAAAGCTGCTCGAATGCGGCTCGCGGCAGAGATGATTGTGCCTCGACAGATCAGCGATGACTTCGGGCGCCTCGCGGAAGCGACCACGACCTTTCTGCGCTACGAGATCGAGCTCGAATATCAGCCGTCCGCCGACTCCGGGCTCCACCAGCCCGGCCGGATCGTGCTGCTGAGTGAGCAGTTGCGGCACATCAACAGGCGCGAGGCGGCCACCCACCTTTCTTGGCCGCACAGCAAGTCCAGGTTCCGGGACCTGGTCGTCCTTGGTAGGCGGTCCGGTACCGCCTACATCTCTACCGAAGTCGACAACGACGGGAATAACGTCGTCAGCGTCCATCAAGACGGCGGAAGCCGCGGACAGCCCCGCAGATCACCGGCCGAGAGCGCGCCCCGAACCGTCATCTCGACGACGACCACATCGGATGATCCGACAATTCTCGCGGCCCGCCGAGAGATGCAGCACTGGCGGATTCTCGCGCTCGAACCGGCGGCGATGCGATCTCCGGATCTCGCGTCGGATCCGGCCCGGATCCAGCATGACGGATCGCATCTGGCGGCCACCTTGTACCGCATGGCCAGCGTTGATCCAAAGACCACCTACGCGCAGATCAGTTCGGATGCTGCGGCGCTGACCGACATCCGTGAAGTCGGTGTCGACTTCGACCGACAACGCGAACTGCTGACGCTCGAGGCTCGGATCGGTACCGGCCCAATGCTGCCGGCGCGGGCGTTGTCGGACGGAACCCTTCGCTTTCTGGCTCTTTGCATCATCACTCATGACCAGGACTTCGGCGGCCTCATCTGCATGGAGGAGCCAGAGAACGGCATCCACCCGGCAAAGATCGAGTCGATGGTTGACCTGGTCAAGCGACTGGCCGTTGACCCGGCTGAGCCACCAGGGTCGGACAATCCAATGCGCCAGGTGATCGTCAACACGCATTCGCCCAATTTCGTGGCATTCCAGGATCGCAATGATCTTCTGGTTGCTGTACCCACATCGGTCAAGCGGCCCGGTTCAGACTGGCCGGTGACGACCATGCGGCTCTTGCCAATGGTGAAGTCCTGGCGGGCGCCGAATTCGCCGATGCCGGTCACGTTGGATGTGATCGTCGACTACCTGCGATCGCCGCGCGAAGCGCGTTTGCAACTCGAACTCCCGTATGCCGAACTGGGAACCGCGTGAGCGCACGAACGGTGACGTTCGTGCTGGTGCGCGAGGGGTCGTCCGATGAGGGCCTTATGCCGCACCTGCGCGCGCTGATCCTCCGAGGAGGCGCAACCGAGGCCCTGGGTCAGGCCCGCGATTTTGCCGGCACGCCGGCGAGCAAACTCGCGCTCCTGTCACGCGAGGCGGCCCCGACCGACATCGTCTTCGTCCATCGAGATGCTGACAAGGCAGGTTCCGACGTCCGCCGTTCGGAGATCGCCAGGGCGGCTGCATCGTCGAGTTTGGCGGCGGTAGTTGTTCCGGTTGTTCCGGTCCAGGAACTTGAGGCATGGCTCCTCACCGACGAAGCAGCGATTCGTTCGGTGGTCGGTCGCCCCAACGGGGTCACGGACCTCGGATTGCCCCGGATCAGCCATCGAATCGACCAGTTCGCCGAAGGAGATCTTGCAGTTCGCTCTGCTCGCGGCCAGCCAGGCCAGCGGTCGCCGACGTGCGCAGGAGAAGAGGGACTTTCACAAGCGTCGCCGCACGCTCCTCGATCGCCTCGATATCGACGGCCCGGTTCGGCAGCTTCCGGCCTGGCGGCAGCTCGAGCACGACGTGGCTACGGCGGTCGCAACGCTCCGCACGAGTTGGGCGCCGTCGGGACGCTACTCGCGCAACGACTCCAGGTAGGAGGCGATCCGCCCGATCGCCTCCTCCAGCACGTCCACCGAGGGCAGCGTGACCAGCCGGAAGTGGTCCGGCTCGAACCAGTTGAAGCCGGTGCCGTGGGTGACCAGGATCTTCTTGGCCCGCAGCAGGTCTATGACGAACTCCTGGTCGTCGGTGATCGGGTACATCTCCGGGTCGAGCCGCGGGAAGCAGTACAGCGCGCCCTGGGGTTCGGTGCAGGTGACCCCGGGAATCTTGTTCAGCAGGTTCCAGGCCAGCTTGCTCTGCTCGTAGAACCGTCCACCCGGCACGATCAGCTCGTTGATCGACTGGTAACCGCCGAGCGCGGTCTGGATGGCGTGCTGGCCGGGCACGTTGGCGCACATCCGCATGTTCGCCAGCAGGGTCAGTCCCTCCAGGAAGTCGGTGGCCAGGTGTTTCGGCCCGGACACCATCACCCAGCCGGCCCGGTAGCCGCAGACTCGGTAGGCCTTGGACAGGCCGCTGAAGGTCAGGCACAGCACGTCGTCGCCGCAGAAGGTGGCCGCGTGGTGGTGCCGATGATCGTCGAAGATGATCTTCTCGTAGATCTCGTCGGCCATCACCACCAGGTCGTGCTTGCGGGCGATGTCGACCAGGCCGCGCACCACGTCCGCGCTGTAGACCGCGCCGGTCGGGTTGTTCGGGTTGATGATGACGATCGCGAATGTCGAGTCGGTGATCTTCGCCTCGATGTCCGCCAGGTCGGGGATCCAGCCGTTGGCCTCGTCGCACCGGTAGTGCACGGGGGTGCCGCCGGTCAGGGTCACCGCGCCGGTCCACAGCGGGTAGTCGGGGGCCGGGACCAGCACCTCGTTGCCGTCGTCGATGAAGGTGGTGAGCACCATCGAGATCAGCTCGGAGACGCCGTTGCCGATGTAGACGTCCTCGACCTCGATGTCCTTCAGCCCGCGGGACTGGTAGTACTGCGCGACCGCCGTGCGGGCCGAGTAGATGCCACGGGAGTCGCTGTATCCCTGCGACTCCGGCAGGTTGTGGATCATGTCGGCGAGGATCGCGTCGGGCGCGTCGAACCCGAACGGCGCGGTGTTGCCGATGTTCAGCTTGAGGATCTTGTGCCCCTGCGTCTCGAGCCGTTCCGCCTCCTCCAGGATCGGTCCCCGGACGTCGTACCGGACGCCGCGCAGCTTCAGGCTCTGGGTGATCAGGCGCATGCTCCCAGCCTGCCACCTGCGCCGGTCAACGTGCCGGGAGGACCAACCGCAGCGGTTCGGTGTGGCGGTAGAAGGTCCACCGGTCCATTGCGCGCGGGTACTCCCGGCCGTCGAGCCGGACGGTCGTGGGGGCCATGCCGATCTGCACCGCCCGGCCGAGCGTGGTCCGCGGGCGGGGCCCGAACACTCCGGCCACCCGTCGCTGCGTCACCGTGACGGCCAGGCCCTTGGCCGGATGCGGCTGCACGCGCACCGCAGCGGCGGCACCGCGCAGGACGCGGTGCTGGTCCACGTACACGGTGCCGCCGGTGATCGGTCCGAGCTCGCCCCGTCCCATCAGCACCCCGCCCACGTCGTCCCGGACCAGGGTCACCGCCGACACCATGCCGTGCCGTGCCGACCG
>JBIOVW010000798.1:0-4057 GCA_044867945.1 Nakamurella sp.
TCGCCGGCCATCGCGACGACGTGGCCTTGCCCCTGCAGCGCGGCGACGTGATCGGCCTTCTCGGCGGGAAGCACCTCGGCAAGCACGTGCTCGATTCCCACCTCGCGGGCGACCGTGGCCGACACCGTCAAGGCCGAATCAGCACAGGCGATCTCGCAGCTGCACGCCCTCGGGCTGCAGGTGTGGATGTTAACCGGGGACACCGCGGCCACCGCTGCCGCGGTGGCGCAGCAGGTCGGGATCCCGGCCGACCGGGTGCTGGCCGACGTCCGGCCGGCCGAAAAGGCCGCCGCCGTAGAGCATCTGCAGGACGCGGGGCAGGTGGTCGGGATGGTCGGCGACGGCATCAACGATGCCGCGGCGCTGAGCACCGCCGACGTGGGCATCGCCATCGGCACCGGCGCCGACGTGGCGATCGCCGCCTCCGACGTCACCCTGGTCGGCGGCGACCTGCGCGGCATCGTGTCCACGATCGCGCTGTCCCGGCGCACCGTCACCACCATGAAGCAGGGCCTGGGCTGGGTGTTCGGCTACAACCTGCTGCTGATCCCGGTCGCCGCAGGCGCCCTCTACGCCTTCGACGGGCTGCTGCTGGATCCGGTGCTCGCGTCGGCGGCGATGGCGATGAGCTCGGTCAGCGTGCTGACCAACGCGCTGCGGCTGCGCCGGTTCGACCGGCCCGCATCCGCCGAGCAGATCCTGCATCCGCCGCTGCGGCAACGGGTCGCACAGTGGTCCTACCTGGCGTCCGTCGCGGTGCTCGCGTTGCTGATCGGCGGCACGCTGACCGCGGTCAGCCGGATGGACTTCGCCGAGCGCGGCATGAACGGCGTGCTCGCCTGGACCCAGACCACCGGCATGCCGATGCGACAGGAGATGAGCGTGATGATGACGGCCGACATCCCACCCGAGGAGGCCGCCGACGCCGACGTCGACGTCCGGCTGGCCCTGCCGGCGGAAACTCGGCCCGGCGCACCGACCCGACTCGTCGTCGCCATCACCGACGCCGAGACCGGGCTGCCGGTCGACGATGTCGTGCGCAGTCACGAGGCGTGGATGCACCTGATCACCACCCGCGACGACCTGGGCACCTTCGCGCACGTCCATCCGCAACCGACCGGCCGACCGGGCGAGCTGGCGGTCGACATCGTCTTTCCGACCGCCGGTGACTACATCGTCAACACCGAGTTTCGCCGGCAGGGACAGATGGGCGACGTCCACCAGCGACACGTCCTCACCGTCGCCGGCACCGCACCCGAGCCGATCCGGTTGACCGAAGGACCGCGATCGGTGACGGTCGACGGCGTCCGCGTCGAGCTGGACGGCGAAGCCCTGACCTCCGGCCAGTCCGACCTGCACTTCTCGTTCACCGACGCCGCCACCGGCCGGCCCGTCGACGACCTGCAGCCGTTCCTGGCGGCCGCCGGCCACGTGGTGATCATGCGGGCGGACGGCAGCACCTTCGCCCACGAGCATGCCGAGACCCGCGACGATCAGGGTCGGCCCGAGTTCGCCGTTCCCGGCACCACTTTCGGCCCGGACCTGGGTGTGCACACCGAGCTCGACGGCCCGGGCCTGTACCAGCTGTGGGGTCAGTTCCGCCTCGCCGACGGCCGGGTCATCACCGTCCCGTTCACCGTCAACGCCGCCTGATCACACCCCAACCGAACACCAAGGAGGATCCGATGTACCCGCACCCCGACTACCACCTCAAGCTCCACCATCTGCGGCTCAAGGAACTGCAGAACCGGCACCGTTTCGTCGGGAAGCGTCAGGCCCGCAAGCGCATTCGTTGAAAGTGAGCGGTGTCGGGATGTCCTCTTCAGGTCGTTCGCCGGGCCATGGTTGCGGCCGCGGCGGCTCGGGACCGCACGCCGAGCTTCGTGCGGGCGTTGGCAATGTGCCGGTGCACGGTGTGCGGACTGACCATCAGTCGTTCGGCGATGAGCTGGTCGGTCATGCCGGCGCCGACCAGTTCGAGGATCTCGCGTTCCCGTTCGGTGATGGACTCGGGCCCGAGCACTTCGGGTCTCGGCGCAATGCGGTGCCCAAGGCCGCGCAGCGTCGCGTCGGCCATCGCGGCGGCGTCACCGCGCCACGGGAAGTGGTCGACGCCGTCCAGGGCGACGAATGCCGAACCCCTGATCCGGCGGGCGACGTCGGCGCCCAGCGTGAACGGCACGGCGCGGTCGTCGCGCCGGTGGATCACCGTCGTGGGGACCGTCAACATCGGCAGGTACTCGGTCGCGTCCAGCGCGTAGGTGGCGGCCAGGGAGCTCGCCGCCTGTTCGCGGGTGGCGGACTGCCGCTGGAACCTGGCGAAAGCGTCGCGGTCCGCGCTGGACGCGCCGGGCACGAAGACGTCGGCGAGCAGGCGGGAGCCCAGTCCCCAGTGGGTGGCGATCACGTCGAGCAACGCTGTCCGGACCGGTTCCGGGGCGATGTCCGCGCCGCGGGCGAAGGCGCCGTAGAGCACCAGCCGGCTGACCTGCTGCGGTCTGCTCGCCGCGAAGGCGGCCGCGGTCGCGGCCCCGGACGAGGCGCCGATCACCGCGAAGTGGTCGAGGCCGAGGGCGTCGACGATGCCGGCCATCACCGCCACCTCGCGCTCCAGGGTGTGCGGGATCGACCCGTCCGGGCCCGATGCCCCGGTACCCGGCCGGTCGTACCGGATGATCGAATGCCGGTCCGCGAGCCGCGAGAAGTACTCCCGGAACAGCGGATCCTGCCAGTTCAACCGCAGATGGCTGCACCACCAGCCGCCGACCAGTACCGGCGATCCGTCGCCGACGATCGAGTACGCGACGACGTCGCCGGCCACCGTCGTGGTCCTGACCAGCTGATCCGCGATCCCGAGCACGGCAATCCTCCTCGGCGACGCTACGCACGCACCCGGGACAGGACGCGGTTCACCCGCGGGTCCCGGACGGCCACCCAGACCGCGCGAGCCGAGGCGACGACCCGCCCATTCTCGTCGATGATCGCGGATGCCGTGCGCGTCGATCGCCGTCCGGTCCCGACGGTCCACCCGACGACGACGAATTCCTCCCCGACCTCGAGCGGACGGACCTGATGGGCCTCGAGGCTGCCCAGCAGGCAGAACCGGCCCGACCGGAGTGCCTCGGCCGGGTAACCCGGGCAGTCCAGCGCACCCCATACGGCCGCCGCACGCACGCTGCCGTCGACGGCGAACCGCTCGGTCGGCACGAACGGCGTGGCGAGCACGTCGATATCCCGGTCCAGCGCACCTGGGGTCACTCGAAGGCCGTCGGCCCGCTCGGGACCGCACACGACACAGTTCGACAGCGGGTGCCGGACGCCCCGGTACGGATGCCGCTGCCGGGCCCGGGCGGCCTCCTCGATCGTGGGGCGCACCGGGGGTTCGAGCACGAAGGGGTCCGTGGCAAGGGCCGTGGCCAGCGTCCGGCCGCCGAACTCGACCCGGGCCTGCGTCCCGTCGACCCGGGTGTCGAGATCGACCCCGAGTGGCACCTTCGCCGTCAGGCGGACCTCGGCGGTCCCGCCGATCAGACCGGCGATCGTGCCGGCCGCGAAGCCACCGTTCGACGCGTCGTTCGGGCCATTCTCGCGGACATCGAGACGGATCGTCGTGAGATCTTGAATCGTCATGGCTCCACGGAATCGCAAGGCCGGCACCGGGGACATCGCCGGATTCGGCCATTCGCATGTGGCCCGAATAGGCCATGCGCCGGCCCGACCGGGCGCGAAGTATCGAGGCATGAACAATGCATCGGCCACGGCCGGCCGGCGGTGGTTCGCCGCGTGGTACCCGTGGATGATGGGCGGGATCGAACGGGCCGGTCAGGCCGGTTTCCGGCACGACCAACTTGTCGGCGCCACCGGCAGAGTACTCGAGATCGGGGCCGGCAACGGCTTTTCCGTGCCGCACTATCCCTCCGACATCACCGAACTCGTCCTTCTCGAACCGAATCCCGCCTTCCGCGAAGGGCTTTCCGAACTGGTCCGCACGTTGCCCGTCCCGGCGACCGTCGTCGACGGTGATGCGCACGAGTTGCCCTTCCCTGACTCCAGTTTC
>JBIOVW010000799.1:0-14071 GCA_044867945.1 Nakamurella sp.
CTGCCCGGTAGCCCTCCAGGGTTGCCAGCATGCCCGCCTGAACGGTGCCCCGGCGCAACTGCGGAGGTTCGGCGTCGCCGGCGTCACCGGCGGCACGGTCGTCGCGACGGACCGCGCCGCCGACCACCGCTGCGACGCCGAGCATGCCGGCGCCGACCAGCCCGGCCGCACCCACCGGCAGGCCGATCGCCCAGGCCGACCCGGCGCCGATGCCGGCCACCACCAGGCTCCACGGGTCGCGCAGCGACCGCAGCGCGCGGGACGCGAACGACGCCATGAGTGCACCCTCAGAAGTTGGACAGCACGTCGGAGAAGACCTTGTCGATGCTCGTCGGGTTCCGCGCGTCGTAGGCAGCGGCGCGGGATGCCTCGGAGATCTGTTGCAGGGTCTCTAGGTCGGCGTCCGGCCCGTAGGCGATGGTGAACACCCGTACCCCGTTCTCCTGCGCGCTGGCCTCCAGCTCGCGGAGCAGCCCGTCCAGATCGTTGTCCGAGTACTCGTTGCGACCGTCGGTCAGCACCACCACCGCGTTGATCGAGTTCGGGTCGTTCTCGGCGTTCATCGCCGCGGTCGCGGTCCGGGTCGCCGCGTAGAGCGGGGTCCCGTTGAGCGGGGTCAGGCCGGCGATGGCGTCGATGATCGGCTGCCGGGTCTGGGCGAGCGGGCCGACGTCGACCAGATCCGCGGTGATCGTGTCCGGGGTGGGCAGGTCGGTGGTGAACGCCCACAGGCCCATCTGGTCGGTGTCCGTCAGCTGGCCGAGCGCGGACGTGGCTGCCTTCTTCGCCAGTTCCAGCTTCGATTCGCTGCCGTACCCGGACTCGCCGGCCATCGACCCGGACACATCCATCACCACGAGCACCCGCGCCGGCTTGCGCACCTGCGTCCACAACGCCCGGACGTCGCTGAGCACCTGTGGCCCCGGCGGGTTGAGGGTGATCTGCACGCCGTCGGCGATCAGGTACGGGCTGGACGTTATCGGGTCGCCGGGATGACCGTCGGCGGTCCGGAAGCCCGCGTCGGTGAACGCTTTCTGCTGCTCGGGCAGCAGCAGGAACTCCTGGAAGTCCTGGGCGCCGACCTTCTTCTCGGCGGAGGACCACGGCGCGTCCAGGACGACGAACGGGCTGTCGCTGTAGAGCGTGCCCTCCTTCGGGTACACCGCGACCAGCGGGACGTTCGGCGGGGCGTGCCGGCCGAGCGTGGCCGGGTCCCCGCTGGGGTTGCCGGCGTTGTAGTCCAGGACGCTCTTCTCCTCCACCGCGACCGCGGACACGTAGCCCATGGCCGCGCCGGAGTCGTCGGCGTGCTGCAGGTTGGTCAGGTAGGTCAGTGTGGTGTCGCCGTAGTGGATGACAGAGGACTCGACGTCCTTGAGGTACTGCTGCACCTCAGGTCGCTGCAGCGCGGCCTCGGTCAGGTCCGAGGAGGTGCCGGTGGCGGCGACCAGGGTGCCGATGGTGGCGGCCAGGCCCGACGTGGAGACGTTGGGGTTGGTCTTGCCGAGCGTGAAGCGGCCCCACTCGGGGTGGCCCTTGGTCGCCCAGCCCTGCGGGTCATTGGCCAGGGCCAACACGTCCGACCAGCCGATCTCCGCGTCCGGCCAGCCCAGCGCCTTGGCCATCGGCTCCGGCATGGCCAGCACCAGCGGCGTCGAGGTGATGGACGCGGTGATCGACTCGGTCTCAGCTGGCAGGATGGCCGGTCGGTCTTTGGTGGTCAGGTCGCTGGACAGCAGGCTGACCCAGGTGGACGCGGCCGGGGTCCACACGTCGGGGGCCGGCCCGTCCAGGGACTCGTCCCATCCCTGCGCCAGGTTCGCCTCGGCGGTGCCGGACGCTACGGAATTGACCTGGATGTCGAAACAGTTGCCGTCGACCGTCCGGCCCGACGTGTTGTAGTCGTTCGCGAGTTGTTGCAGCAGCGCCGCCTTCTCGCTGGACGCGGCGACGCTGACGGTGGTGCAGCCGTCCCGGGGCGGTTGGCCCATGCTGGTGGCGGTGGGGTCGCCGGACCCGGTCGTCGTGGCCTCGTCCCGGGTGGTGAACCATCGGATGCCGACGATCAGCAGCACCCCGGCGATCACCGCCGCGATGATCGGCAACGCCTTCTTGCTACGGCGGGCCGGCGGTTGACTTCCATACGGTTGGGTCACCGGCATCCCCTTGGATGGACTCGTCGGATCGGACACTCATTGTGCCCGGTCGCGAGGACACGACGGGTGAGCCGGGCACCCGCCGCTCCTTCCTGACCTCGTTCGGCGTTACCGCCCGTGTCCGGGCATGCTGGGCACCCCGTCGTGCGGCGTCGAACGGTCCGACCAGCGAAGCACGGCGCCGATGCCGTTCCGCAATGCCGGGCCGTCCGGGTCGAGCAGGGTCACGCCTGCGTCGGCGTGCACGATCGCCCAGACCAGCGCCGTGTCGGCCCGCACCTGTTGCGGATCCCGGGCCCCGAGCTGCTCCACGTCCGCCATGGTCAGGCCGAGCTGCAGTGGCTCCTCACCCACCCAGAGCCGGTGCGTCGAACCGGGTTGATCGTGCAGCAGCAGCTCGTCGATCTGTGCGCGGCGGGCGGCATCCACGACGTCGGGCAGGCTCTGCACGGCCGCGCCCTGGCGTCCCTCCTCGGCGCCGAACCGGTCCAGCAGCGTCTTGCGGTGCGCACGGGCCTGCGCCACCAGCACTCCGGTGACCTCGGCGTCCCGGGATTGCGCCGACGCACCCTCGGCTCGGCTCCCCGAACGCATCCGGACGGCGATGTCGGCTACCCGGCCGCTCGCCGCGTCGAGCACATCGGTGACCGCCTTGACGTCGCCGCCCAGCAGGACCGCGACCGGACGATGCCTCCCCACCAGCGTGTCCAGCTCCCTGGCGACCTCGGCGGCGTTGCGGGCCCAGGAATCCTCGACCCTGGCCTGGATCCCCCGATGGGACATGGCGCCGCCGCCCACCTTGTGCAGAACGTCGTGATCACCGGCCACCTCGACCTGATCCTGGTCGCCCAGCTGGTTCACGACCGAGATGTCCGCGCCGGCGCGGTCGACCTCCACCAGCAGATAGGGCAACCGATCGGCCATCGCCCGGAAGGCGGGTAGCAGATGGGGCGCCGGACCGACGAACGCTTCCTCCCGGGCGGGGCGGGCCGGCAGCACCAGGTCCAGCACGATGTCGGGGCCGGCCGCCACGACCAGGCGCCCCACCGACCCGGAGCGGCCGGTCGGGGCCAGGACGAGGTCGCCGATGCGGTCGAGCAGCGGGCCGGCGGCGCCCTCCGCCGCCAAGTGCTCCCGATGGCTGTGCCAGCGGGCCTCGATCTCCCGGTGGGCGGACTCGTCCGTGCGGGACGCGTCCATGCTCACCGTGACGAACGGGCCCTTGTGCTTCGACAACTGCTGCAGTGACGGGAGTCGCATGCTGCTGGGGTTACCTCTCTTCCGAACGGCGAAACCGGCGCTGTCAGCGCGGCCGGCGACCCTCGTCCTTGTCCACCTTGCGCCGGGCCAGCTTGGAGACGATCTTGTCGATCCAGCCCATGACGGTCTTCACGGCATCCCTCCCTCTCTTGTGACTCCCAGGGTGCCACCCCGGCATCGGGCCCGCTGGGATCAGGCGACCCCGACCGGGCGGAACTGAATGCTGACCCGCGGGCCGACGGGTCTTGCCGTCTTGGGCACCGCGTGCTCCCAGGTGCGCTGGCAGCTGCCGCCCATCACCACCAGGTCCCCGTGACCCAGCTGGAACTTCGGCCCGGTGCCACCCGCCCGCGGGCGCAGCATCAGGGTGCGGGACGAGCCGACCGAAAGGATGGCCACCATGGTGTCGCAGTGCGCGCCCCGGCCGTTCCGGTCGCCGTGCCAGGCCACGCTGTCCGCGCCGTCCCGGTACAGGCACAGGCCCGCCGTCACGAACCGGTCGTCCGGTTGCGGCTGGAAGTAATCGTTGAGCGCCATTCTCGCCGCGTTCAGCATCGGGTGCGGGAACGGTTCGGCGCCGGCGTACCAGCACAGCAGGCGCGGCACGGCCACCTTCCGGTCGTACATCTGCCGTTGCTCGGCCCGCCACGGCACATCGGCGAGCAGCGTGTCCAGCAGCCGGTCGGAGCCGGTGAGCCAGCCGGGCAGGTGGTCGACCCACGCCCCGTCCGACAGGTCGGTGCGGATCACCGCGGAGAGCGGGCCGAGTTCGGGCTCGCCATGAACGTCGAGCAGCGTGTCGAACATCGACGGCTGATGCAGCACGGTCACCGTGCCAGCCTACCCCGACCTTCGAACAGATGTGCGGACAGACACCCCGGCGCCCTGGTCGCCGCGCGGACCGGCTTGACTTGTCGGCATGACCATCCAGCACTCCGATCTCCGGCTCGAGACGCTCGCCATCACCGCCGGGCGGCCACCCGCGACGCCCGGCAATCCGCTGAGCGTGCCGATCGTGCTGGCGTCGAACTTCCGGGCCGACGGCGGCGTCGAGTACGCGCGCGACGGTGGTACGGACACCTGGGAGGCCCTGGAACGGGCGGTCGGCGCCTTGGAGGGTGGGACTGCGGTCGCATTCGGCTCGGGCATGGCGGCGGCCGCGGCGATCCTCGAGACGCTGCCCACGGGCGCGTCCGTGGTGGTGCCGGCCGATTCGTATGCGGGTGTTCGAGTCCTGTTGTCCGACGGGGCGGCGCACGGCCGGTGGAAGGTCACCGCGGTCGACATCACCGACACCGCCGCGACCGAACAGGCGGCCTGGGCGTCCGACCTGCTGTGGCTGGAGTCGCCGACGAACCCGCTGCTGGACGTGGCCGATCTGCCCAGGCTGTGCGCCTTCGGACGGGATCGCGGCGCCCAGGTGGTGGTGGACAACACGTTCGCCACCCCCCTGCTCCAGCGGCCGCTGACGCTGGGTGCGGACCTCGTCCTGCACAGCGCGACCAAGTTCATCGGCGGCCACTCGGACCTGCTGACCGGCGTGGTGGTGGCCCGCGACTCCGAGGCGGCGGGGCGGATCAGGCGGCGACGCCAGCTCTCCGGCGGGACACCCGGCGCCCTGGAGTCGTACCTGGCCCTGCGGGGGCTGCGGACCATGCCGGTTCGGCTGGAACGGGCGCAGCGGACGGCCGGCGAGCTGGCCCGCCGGCTGGCCGCGCACCCGGCCGTTTCGCGTGTTCGGTACCCGGGACTGGCCGACGACCCTGGGCATGCCCGGGCGGCTGCCCAGATGAGCGGGTTCGGCGCCATGCTGTCCTTCGAGGTGGTCGGCGGGGCCGCTGCGGCCGACGCGGTGTGCGCAGGGGTGCGGGTGGTGGTATCGGCGACATCGCTCGGCGGGGTGGAGACCACCTTCGAGCGGCGGGCGAAACTTGCCGGGCAGGAACACATACCGCCAGGGCTGATCCGGATGAGTGTTGGGGTTGAGCATCCCGAGGACCTGTGGACGGACCTGGACCGGGCGTTGGGGGTGGCGGCGGGGTGACCTGTCCGTCCCGCCCGAACCGATCGGTTTGCCGCACGAATCGGTTTGCCGCACACCCCCCGAATCGGTTTGCCACTTTCGGCCCTGATTGGGCCTCGGGAAGGGCGGTAAGGGGCAAACCGATCGGCCTGCCGGGGCGGGTTCGCGAGTATGCGGGTCGGCGCCGACACGAAAACGACGCCCGGGCCTGGGCCCGGGCGTCGTCAGCGTTCTGACGTCAGCGCTTCGCGGCGCGGCGTGCACCGGCGATGATTAGAGCGGTGCCACCGATCAGGATCAGCCCGCCGATGCTGGTGACCACGATCCACAGCCCGGTCGAGGTGGGCAGGCTGGTGCCGACCGAAGCAGTGGTGAGCACACCGGCACTGCCGTCCGCGTTCATCACCACGACCTCATAGCTGCCGTCGTCGATCAGCCAGTTCAGCTCGGCCTCGCTGGTCGACTGCGCCGACGCCACCCAGAAACCCTGCTCGGCCGGTGCGCCGGCGGTCGCGGATCCCTCGTGCGGGACTGTGGTCAACTGGAACGGCGCAAAGTCCAGGTCCGCGATCCGATCGGTCGCGACCCCGTCGAGGTACCGTTCGACATCCTCGGTGTGTCCGACGCCGACGAACACGCCGCTGCCGTCGATGTCCTGCGCGGACAACTGCAGGGTGGGTGAGCCGGTGAGCAGCTCGAAGCCACGAATGTTGTCGATGTGGCCGAGGTCGGCGACGATCGCGGACCTCGGCGTCGACACGACGTGATCCCCGGACGTCAGGGCGTGCCCGCCGCCGAAGATGGCCAGCATCGCAACTCCGGAGATCGCCGTGAGAAAGCCGCTGAAGGCGACCAGGGCGCCGATCACGATCGCCGCGACGCTGCCGCCCGACCGGGGCTTCGGGGGCGGCGGGAACGACTGCGGGACTGGGCCGTCGAAGGTGGTGTCGGTCGTGGACATGGCTGCTCCTTGTCGTGATCCCCCGTCGATGGGCTCGACGGGCGGGGTGAATAACGACAACGGTATGGATCGCCATCGGTGCAGGTCAGGGCGTCAGCCGCCGGGTTCGCAGGGGTGCCGCGTCGGCCCGCCGGCGGGTGAGATCCCTCAGCTGGGGTGGGCAGCACCCCAGGCGGGTGTGGCCAACCCCACCGCCCCTTCCCCGGCCGGCCAGCCGCCGGGTTCGCTGATCAACTCCGCGATTTAGCGCCTGTTTCGTCCGATTCGGCACGGGTTTGATCAGCAAACCCCCGGCCGGCATCGGGGCTTGTCGGATGAAATCCACGCCGCACCCACCCTTCTGCCGGGTGCGGCGCCGATCAGCGAATCATCCGCCGGCGGGGGGTGGGGCCAATGCCGGCAGTCCGTCGATGCTGGTCAGGTTCTTCTCGCGCCAGTAGTCACGGAAGTGCTCGTCGTCGTGATGTTCCTGGGCGCGGTCGAGGACGTCACGGTCCTGCCGGTACTCCATGCACGGCACCGCGAAACCGCAGCTGTCGGAGATCCGGGTCAGCTCGACCACGACGATCGATCGCTGCCCGAGAGTGCGCTCCTTACCGAAATGACCACGTAGCGCAGCGAACTCGGGGGCGGTGGCGGGCACCACCCGGCCGTGGCCGTGCAGCCGCACGATCTTGGGCGGACCGTCGAAGGCGCAGAACATGATGACGATGCGGCCGTTGTCCCGCAGGTGCGCGATCGTCTCCGCTCCGGAGCCGGTGTAGTCGAGGTAGGCGACCGTGCGCGGGCCGAGGATCGCGAACGTCCCGGCCATGCCCTTCGGCGAAACGTTGATGCTGCCATCCGACCCGGACGGTGCCGTCCCGACGAAGAACACGTGCTGACGGTCGATCCACGCGGCGTGCTTGTCGTCGATCTCGGAGAGCACCTGGGCCATGAGTCGATGGTGCCATCCGGGGACCGAGTTGGTCCGGCGGATCAGCCCGCGGGCGATCTGCTCAGGCGGGGTGGGATGCGGTCGCTCACATGTGCTGTTACCGTGGTTCTGCCTGCGCCGACGGCGCAGTGGGCCTCATCAGTCGCTCCACCCCTCACGCAGAGCGCTGGGTGTCCAGGCCGGCCAGCTCGCAGACCCGATGAGCGTGCCGTGCTCGAACGAGGCGCACAGGCGGAACGGAGCGCGTGCGCGGCTGTTGTCGAGCGCCGCCGTCACATCCGCGATCTGGATCGCCGTACTGATGTGATCCCACAGGCGCGCGTAACGGTCGCGCATCTTCTGCTCTGGCACGGCATGGCCGCCGCGGCGCACGCGCTCGAGGACGCGCTGAACGGTGAGTTCGACGGGGACGATGATCACGTGCAGGTGCACGATGTACTCGGCGTCCGAGGCGTCGGTGACGAGTTGGACCTTGCTCGGGTGCGAGAACACCGTCTCGGAGATGAACGACACTCTCTCGGCGATTCGGTCCCGGCGCTGAGTCTCGGCGATCCGCGCCGCCTCGTAGCAGTGCTCGGCTTGAGCATCGGGCCACCGTTCGGCGGCGATCTCGTCGGCGTTGATGAACGGGAGGCCGGTCGCCGGCGTCAGGACGTCGCGGACGTAGCTGGACTTCCCAGCGCCGTTGGGCCCAGCGAGCAGGTGCAGCAGCGGCATCAGCCGCGAGCCGGGTGGACGATGAGGTTGCCGTCCTCGTCGACCTCGGAGTACGACTCGCCGCTGGCCGCGAACTGCGCCGCGTAGTCCAGCTCGCCCCGCAGCGCCGTCATGCGATCGGCCCATTCCGCGCGGACGATGGCCTGTTCCTGCTCGCCGAGCGAGTCGTAGGATCCCGTGCCGGCGAGGATTCTGGCGATCTGCCGTTGGTTTACCCGCGGCGACATCTCCACGTCCGATGCGCGCCCAGTGCGCGATCTGCTGCGGCACCGTGCGCGAGGTGACGAGCGACGCTGCGAGGGCGGACTCGTACACGTCTGCTGGAAGCCGGGTCGGCTGGCTGGTCCTGGCCATGAAGCATGGTAGCACCGTGCTACCCGCTCGGTGCTCCTGAGTTACGTAGGTTTGATCCGCGCCGAAAGGCTGTTGCTCCGGGAGCCCCCTGTGGCCCATTGCACGGGACACGGCCAGGTGGTCGGCCCCGGCCTCGGAGAGCGAATCAGTCCCCTCTGTGTCTGGCCCAATGTGGCCCACTGAATCTCATGACTCCGTGCCGACATGAATGTCGGCCGAGGAATCTGTGCCGCCACGTCTGGGTGGGGCTTGATATTCGTCTCGCGCAGTACCAATGCGTCCGTTCTGGGCTGGCGTGATCGACCGCCGGCCCGGCCGCTCACGCTGAGAGGCCGGGCTCGCACGGTTGTTTGCTCATCAAGTCAGTGGTCACTCACCTCGAGAATCACTCTCGGCCTTATCCACGGTCAGCTGCAGCCTGAAGTCGAGCCGCAGCCCTCGCACAGGTAGCAGGCGCCGGACGGCCGCATCTTCGTCCCACAGGTGAAGCACAGCGGCGCGTCGGCGGATTTTCCGATGACCAACTCCAGCAGCTCGGTGGATGAGCCCGCCCCACCGGTGTCCCGCGTCCCCGCCGGAGCCTGTGCCGGTGCCGGCGAACCGCTCTCCACCGCCGGCCGGATCACCGGAGTGGCATCGACGGTGGTGCGCAGATTCTCCACCAGACCCTCGTCGGCGGTCTCGCCGGAGCCTGCCGCAACGCCGCCTTCGGAGCCGTAGTTCGCCGAAACCTGCGCCCGCCGCTCCTCCGCGGAGAAGATGCCCAGCTCGGCCCGCTTCTCGACCGGCAGGTAGTCAAGGGCGATCCGGCGGAACAGGTAGTCCATCACCGAGGTGGCGATCCGCACGTCTGGGTCGTCGGTCATGCCGGCCGGCTCGAACCGCAGGTTGGTGAACTTGGCGACGTACGACTCCAGGGGGATGCCGTACTGCAGGCCAACGGACACCGCGATGGAGAAGGCGTCCATCACACCGGCCAGCGTGGAACCCTGCTTGCCCAGCTTGATGAACACCTCGCCGAGGCCGTCGTCCGGATAGGAACCGGTGGTCAGGTAGCCCTCCGCCCCACCCACGGTGAACGACACCGTCTGCGACGGGCGCTTCTTCGGCAGCCGCCGGCGCACCGGGCCGGTGACCACCGCGGCCGCGGGCGGGGTGGCCTCGACCGCTGTGCCCGCTGAAGCATCCGCGGACTTCTCGCCGTGGTTCTTGTTGGACGCCGACAGAGGTTGGCCCACCTTGCAATTGTCCCTGTAGATGGCCAGCGCCTTGAGGCCCATTTTCCAGCCCTGCTGGTAGATCTCGGCGACATCGTCGACGGTGGCCTGCTCGGGCATGTTCACCGTCTTGGAGATCGCGCCGGAGATGTACGGCTGTACCGCGGCCATCATCCGCACGTGACCCATCGGGGCGATGGACCGCTCCCCCATCGCGCAGTCGAACACACTGTAGTGCTCGCGGCGCAGGCCCGGCGCGTCCACCACATGCCCGTGCTCCGCGATGTACTCGACGATCGCCTCGATCGACTCCGGCTGGTAGCCAAGAGACTTGAGTGCACGCGGCACCGTCTGGTTGACGATCTGCATCGACCCGCCGCCGACCAGCTTCTTGAACTTCACCAGCGCGAGATCCGGCTCGACACCTGTGGTGTCGCAGTCCATCATCAGGCCGATGGTGTTGTGGCTGACGAAGCCGGCCGCGACATAGGTGACGTTCGACGGCACCGAGAGGTCGTATGTCGGCTGCACTCCACCGTCCATGTTGACTGCCACCTGCTCGTAGACGTAGCCGAGGGCGTGCGCCAGCCGCGGGTCTGACACCAGCAACTGCAACTGCATTGCCAAGTCCCGGCTGACGCCCCGTCCCCGGGCAACCGCCTGCTGGATCACCCGCCGCGTGTCGTGGCCGATAGGGGCGAGATCGAGCCACACCTGCGCCGGCAGATGAATCCGGTCGCGGTTGTCGGACTGGGTTCCGTCAGCGGCGTCCACCAGGGCCTGCTTGCGCCCGCCGATGAACCCAACCCGGCCGGCGAATGTGCCGGCGCGTGCCAGGTTTCGGACGCGGACCTGATAGTGGTCGCCGCCCCTACCGCTGACGACCTGCCGCGTGGTGGTCGGGATGCCGAGTGCCAGCAGCATCGTCCGGATATCGTCGGCGAAGGTCTCCGACGCCGTAGACACGTTCGGCACACCACCGGGCACACCACGGTCGGCCTCGAACAGACCCCGCAGGAACGCGGCATAGATCGTCAGGTCGTTGGTCTCGCGGATGGCGGTGGGCACTCGCGGCGTCCACCCCTTCCCCGCGTGGTCCATCCCGGGCAGATCCATAGCGAATCCGGCGGCCTTCCACCACCGAGCCAGCCGGACCGACTGCAGGGTTACTTCCTGGTGACCGTGCTGTTGCCGAACGACGGGGGCCAGCGCGAACAGCTCCTTGCTCAGGACCCGGATGCGCTCGACCACGTCGACGTCGGCGTCGGCCACGCACAGCCGGATGCCCTCGGCATGCAGCCTGCCGTCGCCCATGAAATAGCCGACCAGCTCGGCAAGCGTCGCATCGACCGTGCTCGGCACATCGATGTTCCGGTCGCCGGCGTAATAAGCCTGGTCGAGCACCGGCAGCGGAACCGATCGCGGGGTGCCCACGGTCTGGCCGAGCTGCATGGGCACCAGGTCACCGGGTTCGATGTCCGCCAACCGCTTCCACACCCATTGTCCGGTCTGTGGCTCGACGACCTTGATCCGGTGCGCGAGGGTACCTTGGAGCCGGTATCCGCCCGAGGTGACGATTCGGCGGGTCGGCTCCTCGCCGTTGACGAAGAACTTCGTCGCGACCCGCGGTCCTTCGTCAGTGGAGACCTCGATGCCCAGGTCCTGCCACTTGTCGCCGTACACCTCGCCCAGCTCGGACAGCCGCAGCAGACCATGATCGGTGGACACCAGGGTGTCGCCGGTCAGGCAGCCCGTAGGCGCCAACACACTGGCCTGAGCATTCCGATACCCGTTGCGCTCGCCGGTGGCGACGGTGTCCTGCCATACCGTGGTGGCCAACTTGAGGATCGCCGCGTCGTCGTCGCCGACCGCCCGGACGTAGTCGTTGGCGGCGGCGTGCTTGCGGATGACCCGCTTGTGCGCGTCGGCGTTGCGCGCGTAGCCGTCGTAAGGGCCCACCACGCCGGCCAACTCGGCCGAGCGGCGGTAGGCGACGCCGGTCATCAGCGACGTGATGGCAGCGGCCAGCGACCGGCCGCCTTCGGAGTCGTAGGCGTGCCCGGTGGCCATCAGCAGCGCCCCGAGGTTTGCGTACCCGATGCCCAGTTGCCTAAAAGCGCGGGTGGTCTCGGCGATCGGCTGGGTCGGGAAGTCCGCGAAACAGATGGAGATATCCATCGCGGTGATGACGAACTCCACCGCTCGGGCGAAGGTCTGCGCGTCGAATTCCCCGTCGTCGGACAGGAATTTCAGTAGATTCAGCGACGCCAAATTGCACGACGAATTGTCAAGGTGAAGGTATTCGGAGCAATTCGCGACAACCATCCCGGACACGATGTAGGAGTGGTTGCGAGGTTCGGTCAAGTTGTATGTCGTCTCGAAACCCTTCGATTCCCGCGAGATCAGTCGCACGGTCTCGTTGACCCGATAGAACTCGTGCGCACTGAGCAGGCCGGCCAGCTTCGCCGCCTTCAGCGCATGATCGAAACCGATCGTCGTGAGGAAACTATTCATGTGGCGTCCGCTGACCCGTAGATCGAACGACGGACCGTCGCTGCCGTAGGTCGCGGTCGTCCCGTCCCGCCGCGTGTAGGAGAAGCTGTCCGTCTTCGTGCCGGTCCGGTAGATGCGCGCGGCGATCCCCATGGACGCGAGCAGTTCCTGGACTCCCAGCAACAGTTCCTCCGACCGGCTGCCGAGACCGACGTAACGGGTGCCCTTGGCCGCCTGGTTCACGACGCAGCCGTCGGCGTCGAACAGGCCCCGCAGGAACGCGGCCGCGATCTCATCGGGCGCTTGGAAGATGGACTCTGGCAGCACCTTCCCCGACGACCGGGCCTGGTTCACGCCCAGGCCGGCCAACAGGTCCCGCAGCGACGCATTCATCGCTCGTAGCTGGAGCGTGCCGTTCGCCTGCACACTCGGCTTCCGGTCGTGTCCGGTCAGCCTGTTCAGGACCGCTGCGTGCCGAGGCAGCATCGAATCCTGCTCGATCTGGTTGCCATAGACGGTGACCGCGCCCGCATTCGTCAGGCAGCCGTCGCCGACCAACCAACCAAGGTAGTGGGCGAGATCGACGTCCCACTTCTCGGCGAGCGGCAACATCCGGCCACGGACCGAGCGTGCCCGACTCAGCGCCTCGGCCGGAAGCGCTTGATCGGCCAATGGCCGAGCCGCGTGGTGGAACGAGCGCACGACCCGGTCCTGCGGCCCCAAATCCTCGGCGTGTGCCCAGCCCCGGTTGGCCGTCCACACCCGATGCTTGGGCGTGCAGCGAATCCGCGAGCCATCGCTGAACCGCAACTCGAGGATCTCGTTCGTACCGGTCACCATGTACCGGACGGGACGTGTCGCCACGATACGGTCGCTGGGATCGTCATTCGCGGTGACGTCGTTGGTGTAGATCTCGAAGCGCTCGCCGACGGCGGCACGCGAGACCAAGTCACCGATGCGCACCAGGCCACGGTCGGTGACGACCCGCTGGTCCGCGGGGAAACATGGGTTGGATGCGGTGATCCGGCCGGACTCCGGGCTCGTGTGCCAGTCGTTGATGGTGTCGTCGTACTGGATGCCCGGGTCGGCGCACTCCCATGCGGCCTTGGTGATCTTGCCGAAGAGCTCACGTGCGTCGACGGTCTCGATCACCTCGCCGGTCTGCCGGGCACGCAGTCCGAACGTTGCGGCCTCGTCCTCGGTGGCCTCGACGGCCCGCATGAACTCGTCGGAGACTCGCACAGAGTTGTTCGCGTTCTGGTACTGCACGGAGATGATGTCGTCGCCGCCCAGGTCCATGTCGAACCCGGCGTCGCGCAGCACCCGGATCTTGTGCTCCTCCTTCGCCTTGGTCTCGACGAACTCCGCGATGTCCGGGTGGTCGACGTCCAGCACGACCATCTTCGCCGCCCGTCGGGTGGCCCCGCCGGACTTGATGGTGCCGGCGCTGGCGTCGGCCCCGCGCATGAAGCTGACCGGCCCGGAGGCCGTGCCGCCGGAGGAGAGCAGCTCCTTGGACGCGCGGATGCGGGAGAGGTTGACCCCGGAACCGGAGCCGCCCTGGAAGATCAAACCCTCTTCCTTGTACCAGTCGAGAATCGAGTCCATCGAGTCGTCGACCGCGAGGATGAAGCACGCGCTGACCTGCTGGCTCGACGTCGTGCCGACGTTGAACCAGACCGGTGAGTTGAAGCTGAACACCTGGTGCAGCAGCATCCAGGTCAGCTCGTGGTCGAAGATCTCCGCGTCGGCCGCGGTGGCGAAATAGCCGTTGGCCTCGCCGGCCTGGCGGTACTTGCCGACCACGCGGTCGATGAGCTGGCGCAGGCTCCACTCACGCTGCGGGGTGCCCACCGCGCCGCGGAAGTACTTCGTGGTCACGATGTTGGCCGCGTTGACGCTCCAGGAGTCGGGGAACTCGACGCCCCGCTGCTCGAAGTTGACCGAGCCGTC
>JBIOVW010000800.1:0-2787 GCA_044867945.1 Nakamurella sp.
CGCAGCGGGCGGAGCTGCTGAGTGAGACGGTGACGATCGATCTGGACACCACCGATGTCGAGGTCTACGGCCGGCTCAAGCGCGGGGTGGCGTTCAATCACCAGGGACAGCGGGTCGGCCGCCCGCACGTGGCCACCTGGGCCGAGACCGCCACCGTGCTGGCCGCGGACCTGATGGCGGGCAACGACGACCCGCGCCCGCACGCCGCCGAACTGCTGAACCGGGCGCTCGCGACGCTGCCCGCACCGGCCCGGGCCGGGAAGATCCGGTTGCGCGCCGACGCCGGCTACTTCGCCGGCGAGCTGGCCCGGGCCGCGCTGTTCGCCGGAGTGGAGTTCGCCATCGGCGCCAAGCGGATCGCCCCGCTGTGGCGGATCCTCGACGGGGTCGCCGAGACCGACTGGACCGACGCGGTCGACATGACGAACGCCCAGGTCGCGGTCGCCGAGTACTGCCCGGACTGGTGGCCCGCGGCCACCCGGCTGCTGATCCGCCGCGTCCGCCTCGACCTCAACCGTGGGCAGGTCAGCGCGGATGCCCGCTCCCGGCGGCGCCGCACGCTGCACCCCGACCAGCGCGCCCTGCCGCTCGACGAGCTCGCCACCGCGGACGCGGTCTACGGCTACTCGTTCATCGTGACCGACCTCGATGTGTCCACCGGCGAGCGGGCGGCGGCGGTGGAGCACTGGTACCGGCACCGCACCCAGGTCGAAAACGTGTTCCGCGACGCGAAGCTCGGGGCGGCCCTTCGGCACCTACCGTCAATTATCTTGAGCCACGCTCTTGATCAAGCTTTTGAGCTGCAGGTATGCCTGATGGACTGTGTAGTCGACGTGGCGGGTTCGCCCTTCATCAGCGGGTCCGATCATTTTCGGGTGGTGGGGATCTCGGGCGTGTCGTGGCCGGGTCGTTGGCCGAGGATGGCGGCGGTGCGGCGGTGCCCGAGCGCTGCGGCCAGGGCGTCGCGGAGCTGGCGGTTGTCGTCCTCGAGTCGCTGGATGCGGTCGACGGCGGTCTGCAGGCGGTGCAGCAGTGAGGCGTCGGAGGCGCGTTGGCGATCGGGAGGGACCGGGGTTGGGGAGCGCGGGCGGTGGCGGTCGCGGAGCCGTTGGATCTCGCCTCGCAGATCGTTCTGCGCGTAGAGCCAGGAGCGGGAGATGCCGGCTTCCCGGGCGAGGGCCTCGAAGGTGATCGGGTCGCCGGCGGTGTCCATGCGTCGCAGCGCGGTGAGGGCGCGCCGGCGGGTGTCCTCGGCTCTTCGGCGGGAGGCGGCGAGCAGGTGTCGGGTGTTGTCAGCGGGCATCGGCTGCTGCTGTGGTCTGGTCGGTGTCGACCTCGCCGATCATGCGATCGAGGTTGGCGAGGACCTGGGTGTTCATCTCCGCGACGCGGGTCTGGCCGCTGGTTCTGGCGTTGTCGATGAGGGTGAGGGTCCGGCCGCGGTGCTCGCGCAGCTCGGGCAGGAACTCCGGTCCGGTGAGGAACACCGGGCAGGTCAGGCAGGCGTTGGCGTGCGGGCAGGACTTCTGCACGGGTAGCCCGCAGTAGCCGTGCGGCAGGGTCTGGGTGGCGATCCCGTAGCGGGTCTTGGCCCATTGGGCCTGGGCCAGCGGCCCGTCGGGGTCGATGCTGATCCGCTCACCCTTGATGTTGACCTTGGTGGCCTGCTCCCAACGCCGGCGGACGGTCTGGTCGGTGATCCGGGCGTAGTGCGCCGTCATCTCGCTGGAGTCGTGGTCGAGCAGGACCCGGATGACCTCCTGGGGCACGTCTCGGTTGATCAACCTGGTGGCGAAGGTATGCCGCCACTGGTGTGGGGTCAGCTGCACCGGGCGGCCGTGCTCGTCGCGGACGTCGCAGGCGCTCAACCACCGGCCCAGCATCATGCGGTAGCTGTAGTAGGTCATCGGGTGGCGCCCGCCGGGGTTGGCGTGGGGCTTGGGGAACAGGTGCCCGACGCCCTCGGGCCAGCGTGCGGTGACCCGGCGTTGCTGGGCGCGGATCTCGGCTTCGAGGTCGTCGTCGATCGGGACGGCGGCCTCGCGTTTCATCTTGTGGTTGACATAGCGCAGGTAGGGCGCGCCCTGCCCGTCGTGGAGCAGGCAGTCGAACGCCAGCGTGCAGGCGTCGGAGGCGCGCAGCCCGCACCGGATCAGGATCATGGTGATCAGCCGGCCTTCGGGGTGGGGCCAGCGGTCCAGGTTGGCCGGCGCCTCGA
This sequence comes from Nakamurella sp., assembly GCA_044867945.1. Classification (GTDB taxonomy): domain Bacteria; phylum Actinomycetota; class Actinomycetes; order Mycobacteriales; family Nakamurellaceae; genus Nakamurella. The sequence goes on from JBIOVW010000800.1 coordinate 2,219, forward strand.
CCTGGGCCATCACGTGTTCGGACAGGTGGCGGGTCAGCTGCGGCGGCCGGGGTGGGGTGTCGCCGGTGAAGAATGTCGCCGTGGTGGGCAGCGTGTCGTCCCAGCTGTGCTGGCGGACGGTCTGGAAGAACGTGTGCAGCCTCCAGACCCAGTCCTCCTTCACGCTCGGCCCGCCGGGCTGGCTGCCCAGCCAGGCCAGGTAGCGCTCCAGCAGCGGCCGGTCGATCCCGGCCAGGTTGTCCACCTCGGGTGCGGCGGCGGCGAGGAACTCGCTGAACCGGGTCATCGCCCGGACGTCCCCGATGGCGGTGCAGATCGACAGCCCGCAGGTCAGCCGCAGCCGAGCCCAGCGCTTGACCAGCGGCCGCAGCCCGGGCTGGGTGATGCGGGCGAAGTCGAGGTGGTTGCGCGGGTTGGGCGCCTTGCCGGCGCCCACGGTCAGGCCGGGCAATGTGTGCAGCCGCCACACGTCGCGGTCGTACTCGACCTCCCAACCGGTGCCGTCGCGCAGCGTCTCGACCCTGTCGCGGGCGTAGATCAAGAACGCCTCGAACGTCGAGCGCCGGTCC
>JBIOVW010000801.1:0-3205 GCA_044867945.1 Nakamurella sp.
CGCAGGCCGCCCGCGTCGAGCGGTTCGAGGTGCCTCGGGACCTTCGGGGGCTGAGCGGCGCGGACCACGGACGCCACCGTACGAGTTCGGCCGGGAGTGTCACCGTGACCCGGCGGCCGTTGACCTCGGCCACGATCACCTGCCGGGCGCCTGGCTCCGCACCCGGAGCGACCGAAGCAGCATCGAACGGCACCAGGGTGTTGTCGAACTCGGTCTCGATCCACCGGGTGTGCACGGCGAACGACCCGTCGGCAGCGGTGAACGCAGGTTCGTCCAGTACGGCCCGGTGGAACGGCAGCACGGTGGGCATGCCCTCGATCACCATCTCGGCCAGCGCCCGCCGGGAGCGCTGCAGGGCCTGCTCCCGGTCCGCGCCGGTGACGATGATCTTGCCCAGCAGCGAGTCGAACGCGCCGGAGATCTCCGATCCGGATTCAACCCCGGAGTCCACCCGCACACCGGGACCGGCCGGAGCCACGAATCGGGACACCACACCGGGCGCCGGCAGGAAGCCGCGGCCGGGGTCCTCGCCGTTGATCCGGAACTCGATCGAGTGCCCGCGCGGTGTGAGATCGTTGGTCCAGCGCAGCTTGTCGCCGTCGGCAATGCGGAACTGCTCACGCACCAGGTCGATCCCACTGGTCTCCTCGGACACCGGATGCTCGACCTGCAGCCGGGTATTGACCTCGAGGAACGAGACGGAGCCGTCCTCACCGACCAGGAACTCCACGGTGCCGGCGCCGTGGTAGCCGGCCTCGGCGCAGATGGCCCGGGCGGCCCGGTGGATGCTGGCCCGTTGGTCGTCGGTCAGGAACGGGGCCGGGGCCTCCTCGACCAGCTTCTGATAGCGCCGTTGCAGCGAGCAGTCCCGGGTGCCGACGACGATGACGGTGCCGTGCCGGTCGGCCAGCACCTGTGCCTCGACGTGCCGTGGTCGGTCCAGATACCGTTCCACGAAGCATTCGCCGCGACCGAACGCGGTGACCGCCTCGCGGACAGCCGACTCGTACAGGTGCGGGATCTCCTCCACGGTTCGGGCGACCTTCAGGCCGCGGCCGCCGCCGCCGAACGCGGCCTTGATCGCCACCGGCAGGCCGTGTTCCTGGGCGAACGAGACCACCTCGTCCGCGCCGCTGACCGGTTCCTTGGTGCCCGGCACCAGCGGTGCGCCGACCTTGAGCGCAATGTGTCGGGCGGTGACCTTGTCGCCCAGGTCGCGGATCGCCTGCGGGGTCGGCCCGATCCAGGTGAGGCCGGCGTCGATCACCGCCTGTGCGAAGTCGGCGTTCTCGGACAGGAAACCGTAGCCGGGGTGCACAGCGTCCGCTCCGGACCGGACCGCGACGTCGATCAACTTGGTCATGTCCAGATACGAGTCCTTCGGGGTCGACCCGCCGAGCGCGAAAGCCTCGTCGGCGACCCGGACATGCAGCGCGTCCCGGTCCGGGTCGGCGTAGACGGCGACCGACCGGAGGCCGGCGTCCCGGCAGGCGCGGGCGACCCGGACGGCGATCTCGCCGCGGTTGGCGATCAGGACGGTGTGCACTGGCTGTTCCTTACTTCTCGTTGCGGGCCGGTGAGGGCGTACGCCAGAGGTCGGTGACGGACACGCCCACGTCCGCCAGCAGCCGTCGGGTCAGCGGCAGGGAGATGCCCAGGACGTTGCCGGCGTCGCCGTCGATACCGTCGACGAACCACCCGCCGAACCCGTCGATGGTCAGCGCGCCGGCCACCCGCAGTGGTTCGCCGGTGGCCAGGTAGGCGTTCAGTTCCGTATCGGTCGGCCGGCCCATCCGAACCACGGTCGTCCCGACGGCGGAGGACTCGGCGACCACCTGACCCGCGCTGACCAGTCGGACCGCGTGCCCGGTGAGCAACAGCCCGTCCCGCCCGGACATCTGCTGCCACCGGGTCCGGGCCTGCTCCGCATCGGCGGGTTTGCCCTGCAGTTCGCCGTCGATCAGCAGCATGGAATCGCAGCCGATCACCACGCAGTCCCGGATGTCGGTCAGCCGTGCGGCGACGTCGTCCGCCTTTGCCTCGGCCAGAGCCTGTACCCGTTCCTCCGCGGGCGCCGCGGCGAGCCGGTCGAGCACGAGATCCTCGTCAACATCGGACACCTCGACCCGCGGGTCCAGCCCGGCGGTGCGCAGCACAGCCAGTCGCGCGGGGGATGCCGATGCCAGCACGACGATCACCGCGGCAGCCCCGACGCCCACCAACCCGACGCCGACGGGGACTGCAAACCAAGCCGATGCGAGGGGTCGGCCCAGACCGACCGTCGGGTCTGCTCGGGTACGGCGTCGGGTTCGGTGGAGGCGGCCAGTGCGGTCAGGAGTGCGACGACGACCGCCGCGTCGTCGTCATCAACCCTGGTCACAGGGGGATGTTCCCGTGCTTGCGCGGCGGAAGGGTCTGCCGCTTGTCGGCCAGCACCCGCAGCGCCCGGGTGACCGCACCGCGGGTCGCAGACGGCCTGATGATCTGGTCGACGTACCCACGCTCCGCAGCGACGAACGGGTTGGCCAGGGTGTCCTCGTACTCGGTCTGCAGCCGCAACCGCTCGGCTGCCACCTCGTCGCTGTCCGGCCCGTGCTGCTCGGCCAACGCGGCGATCTCCTTGCGGTACAACACGTTCACCGCTCCGGACGCACCCATCACGGCGATCTGCGCGGTCGGCCAGGCCAGATTCACATCGGCACCCAGGTGCTTGGAGCCCATCACGTCGTAGGCGCCGCCGTAGGCCTTGCGGGTGATCACCGTGATCAGCGGCACCGTGGCCTCGGCGTAGGCGTAGATCAGCTTGGCACCGCGGCGGATGATGCCGTTCCACTCCTGATCGGTGCCGGGCAGGAAGCCGGGCACGTCCACGAAGGTCAGCACCGGGATGTTGAACGCGTCGCAGGTGCGGACGAACCGGGCCGCCTTCTCCGACGCGTTGATGTCCAGGGTGCCGGCCAGGTGCATCGGCTGGTTGGCCACGATGCCGACGGGCCGTCCCTCCACCCGGCCGAAGCCGACCAGCACGTTCGGCGCATACAGCTCATGCACCGGCAGGAACTCGCCGTCGTCCAGGACCATTTCGATCGCCGTGTGCATGTCGTAGGGCTGGTTGGCGGAGTCCGGGATCAGGGTGTCGAGGCGGAGGTCCTCCTCGGTCGTCTCCAACGAGGCGACCTCGGGGAACGCGGGCGGATCCGACAGA
>JBIOVW010000802.1:0-2955 GCA_044867945.1 Nakamurella sp.
TCAACTCCCGGCGTCATAGCCGCAGTCGGTGGAGGTGGTTGCGGCGGGGGCGTTGGTCAGGGTCGATCCAGGTGGGTGGGATGACCTCGGGGTGGCCGTCTTTGGCCATGCGGATCTGCCAGTCGCCCTGGTGGACCAAAGTGTGGTGATAACCGCAGAGCATGGCGGCGTTGGCCAGGCTGGTGGGTCCGCCGTTCGCCCAGAACCGGATGTGGTGGATCTCGGACCAGCGGGCGGGTCGGTCGCAGCCGGGGAAGACGCATCCGCCGTCGCGCAGCGCGACGGCGCGGCGGATGCCGGTGGGCCAGGTGCGGGTGGCACGGCCGATGTCCAGTGGTTCGCCGGCGCTGCCGAGGATGGCGGGGATGACGTTGCAGTCGCACAGGATCCGCCGGGCCAGGGCGGGGCCGACGACCGCGCCGGTGGCGTCGAGGGTGGCGGCGCCGAGTTGGCCGGTCAGGGCGTCGAAGTCGATAGTCATGGTGACGTGGGGTCGTTCGCCGCCCTGCACGGGTCCGGCGCCCGCGGCCAGGTAGTCCTGCAGGACGGTGGTGAATGCGTGGGCCAGCCGGGTGGCCGCGGACCGCTGGTCCTTGATGCCGTCGGTTTCGGGTCGGGGTTTGGCGTGCGCGTCGGTGGCGGCGGTGAAGACCGCGACGCTGTGGTCGTCCAGCCGACCCTTGATCGAGGTCAGGCCGGTGCGGGCGTCCCGCACACCGAGGGTGAGTTCGGCGCGGTCGGCGGGATCCTTCGGTTCGAAGTCGCCGTCGGGGTCAAGAGTGCTGATCAGTTTCTCGGCGACGCGGCCCAGGTGTTTGGGATCCATGGTGCGGGCGTGCCCGACCAGGGTGGCCTCCGCCTGCTCGCGGATCTCCGCCGGGATGTCGGTGGGGATGCGACTCATGGTCTTGACCACGATCGCGGTCTGTTCCGCGCCGAGGTCGCCGCCGCGCATCGCTTGGCCGAGTTCGGGGAGCTGGGGCGGGATCTCGCCGCCGCTGAGGGCGTCCTGGGGCAGGATCTGGGTGGCGGCGCGGACCCGCTGCCGCGCGTCGCCGGGGCCGATGCCCAGGGTGTGCCGGAGCAGCGCCGCGGTGGAGGGTTGGCCGTGGGTCTGCGCCAGTCGGGCCAGGTCGGTTTCGCCGGTGACGGTGACCTGCACGGTGTACATCAGCCGGGCCAGGTGTTCCATGCTGCGGGCGGTGTGCAGCAGGTCGTCGCCGGGGAACTTCCAGTACTCCGCATCCACGAGTTGCTTCAGTCCGTCGGCGACCATCGAGGCGACGCGGTCGGCGTCCGCCCTACAGGTCACTGTGCCGGTCATGACATCACTCTCGCACAGGGGTACGACAGTGCGGATGGCGTGATCCCGACTACTGCGGCTCCGACCGGCGCAGCGACGCGATCCGCGTCGGCTCGGGTGGTCAGTGTGCCGGTCATGTCCCGACTCTCGCACACGGGTACGACAGTCCCCTTCGTTTGATCCATCGCGGGCGGCCCGCCGGACATGTTCTGCTCAGCACGGCAGAGCCGGACGATGGCGGACTCGGCGGAGCTGCGGCGGCGAGGGTGAGCTGAAGCTCACCGTGATGCGGGACTTCGGCTCCGGCCTCTATTCCGACTGACCGAACACTCGCCGATGGAAACCGCCGCTCTGCAGGATCATTCGACGTGGGTGACGCATGCGGCGCCCCGTTCCTAAGCCTGGACAAGGCGATCCGGCTGATCAAACTCGGAGCTGCTGCCGGCAGGACCCGACCCCGCTGCCCGTGCCGTCCCCGGGTAGAGCTGTACCTGCTCCCCGACGTTCGGCACGGGGCCGGCGATGAAGCCGGACATTGCACTGCCGGTGCCGCGGCGGTCGCGGGGACTTGGATGATCCCACCGGACGAATCGACGGCCCGGATCCGGGCCCGGGACGAGTTGCTGCGCAGCGCATCCGGCACCATTCCCGTGCGGTCTGGCACGGCCGTCCTCGATGACGAGGGTCTTGTGGAGTCCGCCCGGTCGAGCTGGAGGTCGGCGGCGTCGACAGCGGAAATCCGCACCGTGACCGGGATCTGCGCAAGCCCCACTTCCTGTCCGCCGCCGCCCATCCGGTGATGGTGGTCCAGGCCGGTCCCGCCGCGGCGAATGCCGACGGGAAGGGAGCTGACGTCCGATCTCCGGGTCCGCGTCACCGGACGCCTGGACCGGACTGGCCTGGATATGCAGGTCCTTGCGTTCATCGTCGGCCAAACGATCGAGTGACGTGGACGCGCTGTTCCGGCGGTGGTGCCAGGGGCGGCGGTATCCTTCGCCCGCGCGGCGGACGGTCGCGCCGGAGCCGTCGGAAGGACGTTGGGTGACCACCTACCGGGTTGGGTATTTCGTCGGGAGTCTGTCCGCCGAGTCGATCAATCGTGAGCTGTCCAAGGCGTTGATCAAGCTGGCGCCGCCGGACCTGGAGTTCACGGAGATCCCGATCGGGAACCTGCCGCTCTACAACCGGGACTACGACGCGGACTACCCGCCGGAGGCGCGGGCCCTCAAGGAAGCGATCGCGGCCGTCCAGGCCATCCTGTTCGTCACACCCGAATACAACCGCTCCATCCCCGGCGCCCTGAAGAACGCGATCGACTGGGCGTCCCGTCCATGGGGGCAGAACTCGTTCGATCACATCCCCGCCGGGGTGATCGGGGCATCGCCCGGTTCGATCGGCACCGCCGTCGGACAGCAGAGCCTGCGGGCCGTGCTGGGATTCTGCAACGCCCGGCAGATGACCGCGCCCGAGGCGTACATCCAGTACTCACCCGAGGTGTTCACCGGAGACGGCGAGGTCTCCAAGGAATCGACCCGGGAATTCCTGACGGCCTTCATGGGCGAGTTCCGGGACCACGTGGTCCGGGTGCTCACGGTGCTTCCGCGCTGAGCCTGCTGCTGTTCCGCACCCGTCGCGGTGCTTCAGCTCACCGC
>JBIOVW010000803.1:0-9041 GCA_044867945.1 Nakamurella sp.
GGGTGGGGCGGGGGCGGGCGGTCCTGGCCGACCTGGGTGACCTGGCCGGCGGGCTGCTCGCGCTGTACCAGGCGACCGGTGACGCGGCCCGGCTGGCGCAGGCGAAGGCCGTGGTCGATGCGGCGCTGGCGGACTTCGCCGACCGCGACGACTCGGCCGAGATCGTCGGATTCTTCGACACCGCGGCGGATGCCGGGACGCTCATCCTGCGGCCACGCGACCCCACCGACGGGGCGGCGCCGAGCGGGCTGTCCTCGATCGCGCACGCGCTGATCGGCCTGTCCGCGCTCACCGGCGAGACCGGATACCGCGCGGTCGCCGAGCGCACCGTCGCATCGGTGGCCGAGCTGGCCGGCCGGTTCGCCCGCTCGGCGGGCTGGCATCTCGCCGCCGCCGAGGCCCTGGCGGCCGGGCCGCTGGAGATCGCGGTGGCCGGGCCGGCCGGTCCGGATCGGGAGACGCTGGCCGCGGCGGCGCGCCGGCTGGCGCCGGGCGGATCGGTGATCGACGTCGGTGAGCCCGACGGCGCCGGTCGCCCCCTGCTGGCGCAGCGCCCGGCCATCGGCGGGGCACCGACCGCCTACGTGTGCCGGGGCTTCGTCTGCGACCGTCCGGTGACCTCTGCGGCCGAGTTGGCCGCGCTGCTGGGCCGCTGACGCCGTCCCGGCCCGGGCATCCCGGCCGTCCTCGCCCGGCCGTCCTCGCCCGGCCGTCCTCGCCCGGGCGTCCGGCCGTCCTCGCCCGGCCTCGCCCCGGGCATCCATTTGCCATCTTCAGCCCTGTTTTCGGCCGATCCGGGGCGGAATGTGGCAAATCGATGCAGCGAACCCGGGCCGGTCAATCGAGTACGTGATGCAGATCACAGGACCGCCAGGAATGTCCGTTGACGCAGGAACGTCGTAATGCATGTAACGTTGTAATCAACAACGTACGAGACTGAAGGAGGAAATCCCATGAGAGGGAACTTCGCAGCGTGGGCCGAGGGCGAGATGCCCGGCGGTCCCGAGCAACGAGGCCCGCACGGACGCGGGCGTGGTGGTCGCGGTGGCGGCCGGGGCGAGCGGGGCCGCGGGCCGGGCGGGCCCGGGTTCGGACCGGGGCGCGGCATGGGCCCGCGCAGTCGCGGTCGGGGTGGCTACCCCGACGCGCCGGACGCGTCGGACGCGCCAGGCTGGTTCGCCGGCCGACTGCCCGGCGACTGGTTCGTCGGAGCGCCGGAGGTGCGGATCGACCGGGACGAGATCATCGTGGTCGGCCAGCTCCCCGAGCTGACCGAGGAATTCGCCGACGACGCAGCCCGCGCGGCCGCCGAGGCGGGGCGGATCTCCCGGTTCCGGGAGGACACCCGCGAGCACCGGATGGAGATCGCCCGGCAGGCCCAGCACCGGTACGGACGGGACGTCTCCTGGGGCGCCCGGCTCGGGCACACCGAGGAACTCTTCACCACCTTGTCGGCACCGGTGATGACCCGGCTCCGGCAGCCGGAACGCCAGGTGCTCGACACCCTGGTCGACGCCGGCGTCGCCCGGTCCCGGTCGGACGCCCTGGCCTGGGCGGTCCGGTTGGTCGGGGAGAACGCCGACAACTGGCTCGGCGACCTGCGCCAGGCGATGGAGGAAGTCAATCGCCTCCGGGAGGCCGGCCCCGATCTGGGGTGACGGACCGCGGCCGCGGTTTGGTCAAACGACCAGACCGCGGGAACGTCCGGCGATCACCACATGACCGCGACCCGGTCAGCTGACCCGGAACAGCATCAGCCAGATCGCCACGCAGTGGCAGAGCGCCGCCAGCGACACGCAGGCGTGGAAGTACTCGTGGTAGCCGAACGTGCTCGGCCAGGTGTTCGGGCGACGGAGGGCATAGCAGAAGGCGCCCACGGAGTACAGGAGCCCGCCGACCACCAGCAGCACCAGCACCGCGACCCCGCCACTGTCCAGCAGGTCGGGCAGGACGAAGACCGCCACCCAACCCAGCGCCAGGTAGAACGGGACGCCGACCCAGGTATGGGCGTGCGGCCAGAACATCTTCAGCACAACCCCGCCGGCAGCGCCCACCCAGACCGTGATCAGCACGACCGTGCTGGTCGGCGGATGCAGGGCCAGCGCCGTCATGGGCGTGTAGGTGCCCGCGATGAACAGGAAGATCATGGAGTGATCCGCCCGTTTCATCCAGGTTCGGGCGCGTGCGGACTTCCAGGTGTGGCGGTGGTAGGTGGCGCTGACGGCGAAGAGGCCGACCAGGGTCACCGCGTAGACCGAGCAGGCGAACGCGGCGCCCGGGCCGACGACCACGGCAGCCAACGGAATCAGCGCCAGGCTCATCACCGTCGCGACGACGGCCGAGTACAGGTGGATCCAGCCCCGTGCCCGGGGCCGGACCGCCACCGGCACCGCGGCTTGCGCGGTCACAGTCATGCCCTCCATCCTCGCCGACGGACCTGTGCGGAGCACACCACCGGACAGTGATCCTCGCCCCGTTCGCCGGTGCGCGCACGCCGATGCCGCCGGTCGCCGGCGCACCCGGCGCGTCCGCGAGCGCGCATCGGCGGGGCTAGGGTCTGATCGTGCGGCTCCCGGCTCTGGTCTATCGCGTGTACGAACACCGGCTGACCAGGGAGCTGGCGGGCGCCCAGATCCCGCACCATGTCGGTGTGATGCTCGACGGCAACCGTCGCTGGGCCCGCAAGGCCGGCTTCTCCAACCCGACGGAGGGCCATCGCGCGGGCGCCGCGCACATCGTCGACCTGCTGGAATGGTGCCAGGACACGGGCATCGGGATGGTGACCCTCTGGCTGCTGTCGACCGACAACCTCCGCCGGTCCGATGACGAGCTGCAGCCGCTGCTGGAGATCATCACCGACGTGGTGGATGACCTGGCCGCCCCGGACCGGCCGTGGAAGCTGCGGATGGTCGGCGCGCTCGACCTGCTGCCGGCGCCGATGACCACCCGGCTGACCGCCGCGGAGATACGCACCGAGCACCGGCGCGGCCTGCAGGTCAACATCGCCGTCGGCTACGGCGGGCGGCAGGAGATCGTCGACGCGGTCAAGTCGATGCTGGAGTCCGGCATCGAACAGGGGCACGGCATTCAAGAGGTCATCGACTCCCTGGACGTCGAGACCATCGGTGAACACCTCTACACGTCCGGTCAGCCCGACCCCGACCTGGTCATCCGCACGTCGGGCGAGCAGCGGTTGTCCGGGTTCCTGCTCTGGCAGAGCGCCCACTCGGAGTTCTGGTTCTGCGAGGCGTACTGGCCGGACTTCCGGCGGGTCGACTTCCTTCGGGCGCTGCGCGACTACGCCGCCCGGCATCGCCGTTACGGCGAGTAGCGAGGCCCGAGTGATCACCAACGGTGGTCGGCCGGCCTGAGCCCGCCGCTGCCGGTGCTGGTACGCGCCGCCGGGATCAGCTCGCTGGTGACCAGGCCCTTCTCGCCGGTGAGCTCGTCGATGATCGGGAACGTCCTGCCGATGTTCTCCGGGGTGTCGATGACGGCGGTCAGCGTCGGGACGTGCCTGCCCACCCGGAACGGACGGTCCCCGTGCGGAAGGTCGGCGCCGTGAAATCCCCAGATGCCACGCAGCGTGGTCGAGCCGGCGGCGCCGCCTTGACGCAGGGCCCGGGTGATCGCCCGATGGATCGGCCGGCCCCGGTGCGTGGCCTGCTCCGAGGTGAAGATCATGATCTTCTGGTACAGCGCCCTGCCGTTCTCGTCGGTGGGCGGGAGGCTCTGCGGGTGATCCAGCAGCACCCCGTCCCGCTTGCAGATGCGGACCCGTTCGAGAGTGATCAACGGTCGATGGAGCATCCGGTCGAGTTCCGGCAGCACGGCGGCGACGCGCTCGCCGGTCCCGACGGCCAGGATCATCATCGGCACGTCGGCGTTGCGACCGAAGAACCGCGCGCGCTGCCGACGGCCGCGGACCGTGCCGTCGACCCCGAGCAGGACCGTGGCGCCGGCGACACCCCGCTGGTGCAGAAGGTCGGACACGGCGACGAACGCGGGGATCCGGCCGACCCGATGCTGCCGACCCAGGTAGATGCTCAGCCGGGTCGCCTCGGCCAGATCGTCCGGCAGCCGCACATGCGCAACGCCGTCCTGGAGCATCCGCGCCCGTTCGAGCGTGATGAGCCCCATGGACGGGATCGCCGCAACCTCATCCAGCACCGCTTCGATGCGTGGCCGGAGGTCAACGGCGAGGGCGACGGCCGGCAGGTCCTCGGACAGCGTCAGCGACGCGTCGCTGCGCAGGTGGTGCTTGAAGCCGAAGCCCTCGACACCACGCATCATGATGCTCGTCGCGAGTTCGTTGCGGCCGAAGATGTCCAGCAGCTGGTCGGCCACGAAACCGGACGGGGCGCGGTGCCGCTCGCCGAAATAGCAGGTGAGCTTGCGGCTGTCCAGGTTCATCGCAGTGCCATCCCGACCGCCTGGCCCAGCGCGGCGGCGGTGACGCCGAGGATCAGGCTGACCACGATGTTCAGCACGGCGCCGCGCACCTGACGTTCCTCGGTGAGCCGCTGCGATTCGAGCATCCAGGTGGAGAACGTGGTGTAGGAGCCGACCGCGGCGGTCCCGGCCAGCAGGGCGGCGTCGCCGGACAGCGCGAGCCCGGTGAGCAGCCCGAGCAGGACGGCGCCGCTGATGTTGACCACCAGGGTTCCGTAGGGAAACGCCCGTCCGGCACGGGCGGACACCCATCCGTCCAGCAGGAACCGCAGGACCGACCCTGCGCCCCCGATGAGCACCACACCGGCCCAGACGAGCACGTTCATATCCGGATCCGGACCCGGCGCACCGCCGCGGTGGTGACGTGGATGGCCGCGTACCCGGCGACCACGCTGGCCGCGGCGTAGCCGAAGGCGAGCAGAAACGCCGACGCCTCGATCATCCTCAGAATCTCCACCTGCATCGTGGAGAACGTCGAGAGTCCCCCGCACAGGCCGGTGCCCAGCAGCGGCCGCCGGTAGCTGGACAGCGGCAGACGTTCCTGCAGGCGGGTGACTGCGTAGCCCAGCAGCGCGGCCGCGATGACGTTCACCAGGAACGTGGCCCATGGCCAGCTGGTCGGCGAGTGGGGCATCGCCTCGGCCAGACCGGCGCGCGCCAGGGTGCCGATGGCGCCGCCGACGAAGATCGCCGCGAGTTCGCGGCGGTCCGGCCGGGGCAGCCGGCGGATCGGTGGCCGGGGTGGTGCCGCCCCGCCCGCGGGCGGCGGCTGCCCGGCGTCCGTCATCGGCTGCAGCCTCCTTCCGGCGGGGCCCCTTGCCGGAAGTTGATCATGGCGCCGTGCCTGGTCGGTATCGGCGTGTCGCGGAGATCCTCGGTGTGTCGCGGGCAGAGTGCCATGATCAAGTCGACGGTGGGGACGCTGACTACGGTAGATGCCCATGGGCAGCGTCAACGAGCGCGTCGACACGGTCACCGAGTACCTGAAGCTGGGCCTGCGGTTCGGCCGGGTGGTGGACGGATTCGTCGACGCCTACACCGGTGATCCCACGCTCAGGCAGCAGGTCGACGACGAGCCCCCGCCCGACCCGGCCGACCTGTCCCGGCAGGCATCCGCCCTCTCCGGGCAGGTGCCCCAGGCTGGTCTCGGCCCGGCCCGCACCGACTTCCTGACCGCGCACCTGGACTCGCTGGCGGTGGCCGGCCGCCGCCTGGCCGGCGAACAGATGTCGTACATCGACGAGGTGCGCAGCTACTTCCAGGTGGACATCGAACTGGTCGACACCGACGTCTATGCCGCCGCGCACGACGAGATCGCCGACCTGATCGGCGGGTCCGGCCCGCTGGCGGACCGGTTGGCCGCCGTCCGGGAGGCCGAGACCTGCCCGCCCGAGCGGGTGGAGACCGTCGTGCGCGCGGTGGCCGCCGCCCTGCGGGAGCGGGTCGCGGAGCCCACCGGCATTGCGGACCTCGGCGAGCACATCGACTTCGAGATCGCCCGGGACGTCGCCTGGAGCGGCTTCAACTACTACCTGGGCGACTACCGGTCCCGGGTGGCGGTGAACGCCGACATCGGCCACCGGATGAGCCAGTTCGGGGTGCTGGTCGCGCACGAGTGCTATCCCGGCCACCACACCGACCACTGCCGCAAGGAGGATCTGCTGGTCAACCGGGGCGGCGAACTGGAGCAGCAGATCTTCCTGGTCAACACCCCGCAGTGCGTGATGGCGGAGGGTCTGGGTGACCTGGCGCTGACCGCGGCGGTCGGACCCGGCTGGGGGCGTTGGCTGGCCGAGGTGCTCGACGGCATCGGCCCCGGCTTCGACCCCGATCTGGTCGAGGCGCTGGAGCTCGCCTCGCGGCCGCTGAACTCGGTCCGGCAGAACGCGGCGATCCTGCTGCACGACCGGGGCGCCGACCTGGAGGAGATCGTCGCCTACCAGCAACGCTGGTCGCTGTCGGACGAGAAGCAGGCCCGCCAGCGGGTGCGGTTCCTGACCGATCCGCTCTGGCGGGCGTACGTCTCGACCTATGTGGAGGGGGAGCGGCTGCTGCGACCGTGGCTGGACGCCCGGCCCGCGGAGCAGTCCGCGTTGGACCGGTTCCGCCGCCTGCTGGACGAGCCGCTGACGCCGCGGGTCATTCAGCGGGAGGTCACCGCGGGGTGATTCGTGCTCACGTCTCACTCACATGGGATTCTTCACCGAAGTCGGATTCGATTGCGCTGAACTGGCACCGCCGGGCCATGTCCGCCGCGGCGTGCACGGACGAGGGGATACCGGGAGATGAGTGGTCCGGCCAGGCTGTTGGTGGTCGATGACGAGCCGTCGCTGCAGGACATCGTGGCGACGTCGATGCGATTCCTGGGCTACCAGGTGGCGGTGGCCGGGACCGGCCGGGAGGCGGTGCGGATCGCCACCGACAGCCACCCGGACCTGATCATCCTGGACGTCATGCTGCCCGACTTCGACGGCCTCGAGGTGATGAAGCGGGTGCGGGCGGCGGGGGTCGACTCCGGAGTCGTCTTCCTGTCCGCCCGGGACACCCCGGCCGACAAGATCGCCGGCCTGACCGCAGGTGGCGACGACTACGTGACCAAGCCGTTCGGCCTTGAGGAACTCGCCGCCCGGGTTGCCGCCGTGCTCAGAAGGATCCGGCCGGACCCTTCCGACGACGGGGTCCTCCGGGTAGCCGACCTGCAGTTGGACCCGGAGACCTACCAGGTCACCAGGAGCGGCGTGCCGATCGAGCTGGCCCCCACGGAGTACAAGCTGCTGCGTCACCTGATGGTGAACGCGAACGTGGTGCTCTCCCGCCAGCAGCTGCTGGACGCCGTCTGGGGCACCGACTTCTACGGCGACGACTCGGTCGTCGCCACCTACATCTCCTACCTGCGGCGCAAGGTCGACGCGACGGGCGAGCCGCTCATCCACACGCACCGCGGCTTCGGCTACGTGCTGCGCGGTCCGAGGACGTGACCTCGGTGTGGTGAACGTGGACCCGACGGTGCAGTCGACACCCGCGCCAGGCCCGACCGGTGCCGATGCGGCCGGGCCGGCCCCCGTCGAGGCGAAGAACAAGCCACGACGCAAGCCGGCCCCCGTCGGCGGGTCCCGGCGCCGGTGGACGTTGCGGGCCAGATTGATCGCGCTGGTGGTGTCGACCGCGGCGGTCGCCCTGGTCGCGGTCGACATCGTGCTGCCCTTGGTGGTCCGCGGCGCGGCGATCAGCACCAAGGACGCCACGCTGACCGCGGCCAACGCGGCCGCGCGGCAGGAGTTCGGCCGGCTGACCGGGGAGATCCTGGCCGACCTGACCGACGGTTCCCGCCTCAAGGGCGAGGTCGGCTGGTCGACGATCACCCAATCCGGCATCAGTCAGGTGCTGGTGCAGGCGGCCAGCGACGCGGACGCCAACCCCGACCTGAGGTCGGGGCAGTGGCTGAACGAGGCGGCCACGGTCGGCGACGCCAGCCAGGATGAGCTGCGGTACCGGGCCATGGGCTTCGGCGACGTGATCGTCAACGGCCAACCCGGGTACCTGGTGGCCTGGATCCCGCTGGCCGACCTGGACGAGCAGCTGCGCCGGCTGATCCTGGCCGAGCTGCTGATCACCGCAGGGTTGCTGGTGCTGCTGGGCGCGACCGCCGGGCTGGTGATCCGCCGGGAGCTGCGGCCACTGGAGTCGATGGCGACGGCGGCCGACGCGATCGCCCGGGGCGATCTGAGCCGGCGGGTCCGGGAATCCGACCCGAGCACGGAGACCGGCCGGCTCGGATACGCCTTCAACGACATGCTCGACGGCATCTCTTCGCTGCTCGACGAGCGGCGCCGCAACGAGGACAAGCTGCGCCGGTTCATCGCCGACGCCTCCCACGAACTGCGCACCCCGGTCGCCGCGGTCCGCGGCTACACCGATCTGTACCAGGCCGGTGCCCTGCCCGACGAGCCCGCCGTGGACCGGGCGATGGAACGGATGGGTTTCGAGGCCCGCCGGATGGGTGCGCTGGTCGACGACCTGCTCACGTTGATCCAGGCGGACGCGGAGAATGCCGTCGGACACGACCTGGTCGACCTGAACAAGCTGCTCACCGGGGTCGTCGACGACGCCGCGGTGATCGACCAGGCCCGCACCTGGCGGCTCGCCGCGGGCAACGGGGCCGTCGACGTGGTCGGCGACCGGATGCGGTTGCATCAGGTGTTCGCCAACCTGCTGTCCAACATCCGGACCCACACCCCTGAAGGGACGACTGCCACGGTTTCCGTCCTGCCCGGGTTGAACGAGATCGCGGTCAGCGTCAGCGACGACGGACCCGGGGTGAACGACGAGGACCTGGATCGGCTGTTCGACCGGTTCTTCCGGGTGGATCCGTCCCGCAGCCGGGAGCGCGGCGGCACCGGCCTCGGATTGTCGATCGTGGCGGCCATCATCCGCGGCCATGGCGGCCGGATCGTGTCCTCGCACACACCGGGTGGCGGGCTGACCGTCACCGTGGTGCTGCCCCGCGCGTCGGGCACCGCAGCGGTGCGGCCCGTCCCGGCCCCGCGGGGCGACGTGCCCGAAACCTGATGTTCACCGGCTCGTTTTGC
>JBIOVW010000804.1:0-2435 GCA_044867945.1 Nakamurella sp.
GCTGTCAGGCAGTTCGTGGCGCTGCGCCGGGAACTGGGGACGTCGACGAGGCTGCCGTCGGCCTGTTTGCGGCGGGTGGTTTTCACCGCGATGCGCTGCTTCCACCCCGCGGCGACCTGCGGGGGCAGGCGCAGCGAGTCGATCCCGGGATGGTGCAGTTCCAGATCCCGCCAGAACAGCCGGCCCAGGGCGTCGGCCAGGTGGACCAGGGTGACGTGGTCGATGCCGGTCTGCCGTTCCCGCAGGTAGTCCACCAGCAGGTCACGCACCGGCTCGCAGTCGATGCCGCAGCGGTCGATGAGCTGTTCCACGCCGAGCTGACGTTGGCCCGACAACGCCCGCACGGTCGGTGCGGCGGTGCCGCCGAGCACCCCCAGGGCCTGCAGCAACTGGTAGAAGTACGGGCTCCGGTAGTGGGGGACATCACAGACAACGGAGGCGATCTCGAGCAGTTCGAGGCAATCGCCGGTGGTGATGTCGGCCATCGCGCCGCCCTTGGCGGCCATGATCGCGGCGATCCGGTGCCACGCCACCCTGGTGGTGGACTCACCGACCGGTCCGGCCTGGCATTGCGCGGCCAGCGCGGCGAACCCGGCCGGGTCGCGGGTGCGGGCCATCTCCGCGGCCAGCCGCTTCGGGGTGGCCGTGGTGAGCAGCCAGGCCAGGCCGGGGCGGATCACGTCGGCGCACACCAACGACAGCAGCCCGGTGCCGAGCACCGCGGCGTCGAACCTGCAGTCCCACGATGTGGTCGTCTTGCGCCAGCGGATCGGCAACCGCCGCCAGTCGATACCCCGACTGTCCCGGTCGGCGCCGCAGGCCAGCCACAGCTGCTGCCAGGAGTCGCCCGGCTGTGTCGCCAGCCAGTCCAGCACGATCCGGACACCGCGGCGGCGGTTGTCCTCACCGGCCGGGGAGTCGGCGACGAACGGGGCCGCCTCGAGCTGCCGGAGCACCTGCCGCCGGGACCGCCGGGTCGCCGGCCAGGACGCGGGGACCGGGCGGGCCGGGAACCGCGCCCGCAGCGTCTGCGACCGCGCCGAATCCGACGCCGACAGCGGCGGCGTCCCGGTGGTCGGTCGGGTATCCGGTCCGGCCGTGATCACCGGTTCGTCCCGAACAGCACGTCCAACGACTCCGGCCGGTACCCGGGTGATGGCGCCGCGGGCGGCCGCGGAGTGACGCGCCGGGCATGGAAGGCCACCACGTTCGCGATCACGTCCTGGGGCAACGGCGACAGATACCGCTGAGTGGTGGTCAACTGGGCGTGTCCCAGCACCCACTGCACGTCCGTCAACGGCATCAGCGGATCCCGCGACATCCGGTACGCCGCCGAGTGCCGCAGGTCATGCAGAGACCAGTTCGCCCCGATCTGGGTGTTGGCCCGGGCGAACATCCGGTACGCGGCGTGATACGTCAACCGCCGGAACGGGCGCCGCAGCGTCCACCACAACGGCTGGTCCCGACCGGGCGGGACCAGGTCCTTGATCTGCAACTGGTACAGGCGCAACCACACGAACGCGTCCGATGACGCCGGCAGCGGCTGCAACGCCCGAGAGCCCTTACGCACCACCGTGATCAACTGCTGGCCGGGGTCGGCGTCGCCGCAGCACACACCCAGCAACTCCGACGCGCGGGCACCGGTCGACACCCAGAACGCCACCAGCGCCCGGTCCCGGTGCGAGCCGAGCGCGGCGAACAACTCGTTGAACCTTTCGTCGGGGATCTGCCGCGGCACCCGCGGAACCAGCCGCGGCCGATACCGGCCGCGCCGCTCGTTGGCGAAGGGATCCATCGGATTGTGATGCGCGTTCACCCGGCCGGCACGGTTCGCCGCCACCGGGAACGGGTTCACCATCGGCCCCGACCCGGCGTCCAGGTGGAACTGGTAGAAGCCGCGCAGCACCGTCTCGCTGTGCGCGGCCGTCGCCGGCGCGTACCCCGCTCCGGGCGGCGTCTTACCGGTCACCGGGTTCGCCGACACCCCCGCCCGGTCTGGCCTCGACTCGGCGGCCGGATCGTCCCGATGCCGCCAATGAGGCATCACCGGCTTGTCCGCGACCCCGATCCACCGGCAGAAATCGCGGGCCTCCACCCGAGTCGCCTGCTCCCACGGCACCCCGACCGCCCACAGGAACCGGAACCAGCGCAGCAACGCCATCGCGTAGGACCGCTGCGTGGTCTCGGGCAACCCGCGTGCCTGCAAGTCCCGCAGATACGCGGCGACCGGGTCGACCAGCCGGCCGGTGCCGTCAAGCAGCCGATAGGGCTCGAACGGATCCCCGCTGTCCTGCACAGAGCCCAGCCGAGGAACCACCAGCGCGTTCAAATCCAGCGCCGGTCCGTCGTTTTCGATCACGGGCCGGGACCATAACCACCCGCACCCCGATCCGTCCCGTGATCAGCGGACTTCCACTCGGTAGTTCAGTCAACAG
>JBIOVW010000805.1:0-2625 GCA_044867945.1 Nakamurella sp.
CGGCACGTGCCCGAGACCCGCGACCGCGAGGCCACGCCGGGCCTGGACGTGCCGGGCACCGTGCTGGCCGCGCTCTCGCTGGCGGCGCTGACCTGGTCGCTGACCGCGCTCGGCGCGGGCGGCGCCGTCGGTGCGCCGCTGGCGGTGCTGGTGCTGGGTCTCGTCGCGTTGGCCGGGTTCGTCGCCGTCGAGCGCCGGTCCCGGCACCCGCTGGTGCCGCCGCAGCTGTTCGCCGACCGCGGGTTCACCGCGGCGAACGTGGCGACGCTGCTGGTCTACGGGGCGCTGGGCGTGGTGTTCCTGCTGCTGGTGCTGCAGCTGCAGATCGTGGCGGGGTTCAGCCCGACCGCGGCCGGAGCCGCGTTGCTGCCCGTGACGGTGATCATGCTGGTGTGCTCGGCGCGGGCGGGGGCGCTCGCGGAGCGGATCGGGCCGCGGCTGCCGATGACGGTCGGGCCGCTGCTGAGCGCGGCCGGGCTGCTGCTGCTGCTGCGGGTGGGGCCGGGGGCGTCGTGGCTGGGCGACGTGCTGCCCGGGGTCGTCGTGTTCGGCGCCGGGCTGGCGCTGACCGTCGCGCCGTTGACCGCCACCGTGCTCGCCTCGGCCCCGGACCGGTTCGTCGGTGCGGCGTCCGGGGTGAACAACGCGGTGGCGCGGGCGGCCGGACTGCTGTCGGTGGCGGTGATACCCGGGCTGGCCGGGCTCGGCGGCGCCGACTACACGGATCCGGCGGCGTTCGACGCGGGCTTCCGCGCGGCGCTCCTGATCGCGGCGGGGCTGCTCGCCGCAGCCGGGGTGGTGTCGTTCCTGCTGGTCCGGCGGCCGGCGGCCGCACCCGACCGGCTGCCGTCGGAGCGCCTGCCGGTGGAGCGCTGCCACCACTGCGGGACGGCCGCGCCGCAGGTGCACCCCGCGCGCTAGACGGTATGGAGCTCCGGGCTGGGGCCTCGCCACATGTGATCGTGGGTTGCCGGGTCCTGGCTGGTAGAGCCACAGATGTAGGAGGCCCCAGTGAGCGCGCATGCTACGAGTGTCGGGCTGGATGTGCACGCACGATCGGTCGTCGGGTGTGGTCTGGACGGGCGGACCGGGGTGTTGTTCGAACGCCGGTTGACCCCTGATCACCGGGACATCGCGGCGTGGATTAGGTCGCTGCCGGGCCCGGTGGTGGTCACCTATGAGGCCGGGCCGACCGGGTTCGGCCTGGCCCGGCACCTGACCGGGCACGGGATCGACTGCCAGGTCGCGGCCCCGTCGAGGTTGCAGCGCCCGCGCGGGGACCGGGTCAAGACCGACCTGTTGACCGAACTACCGGGCCGATGCGGTGGCCGGGAGGTGCGGGGGCCGGCCGGGCTGGCTAGGTTCCCGCGCCGTGATCAACGACGGGGATGTGCCCCGGGAGCTGTCCGGGCTGGTGGTGCCGCTGGCCGGGTCGCTTGAGGCGACCGGCGACCTGTTCCTGCCCTACCGCCTCGTTGACCGCGACGGTGGGATGGTCGAGCCGGTGGCGGGGTTCTTCGCTGAGTTGGCGGCGTGCGGTCGGCCGGCGACGACGCAGCGCTCGTACGGGATGGACCTGCTGCGCTGGTCCGGTTCCTGTGGGCGATCGAGGTGCGGTGGGACCAGGCGACCCGGGTCGAGGCGCGGGACTTCTGCCGGTGGCTGCAGGTCACGGTCAAGCCGACGCGGCCGCACTGGCGGTATCCGACCGGCGGCGCTCCCGGATCGGGCACGTCACCGGCCGTGGCGGGGGTGAACGCGGTGACCGGCAAGCCGTCACGCGGGGACCGGTACGAGGCGGCCACGGCGGCGCACTGCGAGAGCGTGTTGCGCGGCTTCTACGACTTCCACCTGGAGGCCGGGACCGGGCCGATGCTCAACCCGTTCCCGCTGGCCCGGCACCGCCAGCCGGGGCGTCCCAACGCGCACCACAACCCGATGGACCCGTTCGCCGGGCAGCGGGCCGGCCGGTACCGGCCGAAGGTCGTCACGCGGGTGCCGCGGAGCATCCCGGACGAGCGCTTCGATGCGTTGTTCGCCCGGTTGGGCTCGCACCGGGACCGGGCGCTGGTCGCGTTCTGGGTCTCGACCGGGGCGCGGGCCTCGGAGCTACTGGGGGCCACGGTCGGTGACGCCGACCCCGGCCAGCAGTTGATCACGGTGATCCGCAAGGGCACCCGGGCGTTGCAGTCGTTGCCGGCCGCGCCGGATGCGTTCGTGTGGCTGCGGCTTTACCAGGCGCAGCTGTCCGGGCTGGTGCCAGGCGGCCGGGACGAGCCGTTGTGGCGGACGCTGCGGCGCCCGTTGCGGGCGTTGGGCTATGACGCGGCCCGGGCGATGTTCACCCGCGCCAACGCCGCGCTGGGCTCGAACTGGTCGCTGCACGATCTGCGCCACACCGCGGCCTATCGGATGGCCCGTGACCCGCAGATGCCGCTGACCGACGTGCAGTGGGTGCTGGGGCATGCGCACCTATCGACCACGCAGCGCTACCTGAACCCGGTGCCCGAGGACGTGATCACCGGGGTGCTCGCCGTCCACGCCCGGGCCCGCGACCGCGACCCGGCGGCGCCACCGGCGCCGGGATACCGGGCCGAGAGCCTGCAGACCCTGTTCGGCGAGGAC
>JBIOVW010000806.1:0-2742 GCA_044867945.1 Nakamurella sp.
CGAGTCCGACGTCGCCCACTTCCGCACCTGGTGCGCCGAGCAGCGACCAGCGGTCGAGGCGCTGCCGGCGACGCCGGGCACGGTGGCGCTGTACCTCACGGCGCTGGCCGAGACACACAAGCCCTCGACCATCCGCCGTCGCCTAGCCCGAGTTTCCATTGATCATGACTTCGCGGGCTTGATCATGACGTCCGGTTTGCCACGGTGGCGGCCCTGACCTGGGGCTTGTCCGGCGTGTCGGGTCGACCGCGGCACCAGGAGGGTGTATTACCCATAATTGTGTCCTCGATCATTAAGAAGCGTCGCGGCGGGAGGACCTATCTGTACGCGGCGACGTCGGCCCGAGTGGAGGGTCGGCCGCGGATCGTGGATCAGGTCTACCTGGGCGCCGAGGACGAGGTGATCACCCGGTTGACCGCGGCGACGACGGGGGCTGATCCCGGCCTGCCGGAGACCGAGCACCGCAAGTTCGGCGACGTCGCGGCGGTGTGGGGGATGCTGGCCCAGCTGGACGCGATCGCGGTGATCGACTCCGTGCTTGGGGGTGGGCAGGTCAGCGGCGGGGTGTCGGTGGGCACCTACCTGGGGTTGGCGGCGGTGAACCGGGTCTGCCAGCCCCGCTCCAAACGGGCGTTCGCCGACTGGTGGAGCGGGACCGCGCTGGGCCGGATCACCCGGATCCGGGTCGGGGCGTTGGATCACCGCCGGTTCTGGGACGCGATGGACGTGGTCACCGTGGAACAGCTGGAACAGATCGAGGCGGCGCTGACCCGGCGGATGATCGAGGTGTTCGGCCTGGAGGTCCAGGCGCTGATCCTGGACATGACCAACTTCGCGACGTTCATCGACTCGGGCAACGACCGGGCGCCGATCGCGGCGCGGGGCAAGGCCAAGCAGAAACGCTACGACCTGCGCATCGTCGGATTGGGGCTGGTCGCCACCCGCGACGGCGGGATCCCGCTGCTGTCGCACGCCTACCCGGGCAACAAGGTCGACGTCACCCAGTTCACCGCGATGATCGAAGAACTGTCCCGCCGCTACACCGCGACGTTGGGCGGGCCCGGCGCGGCCACGCTCACCTTCGACGCCGGCCAGAACTCCGCACCCAACTTCACCCGCCTCGGCGAGCTGGGCCTGCACTTCGTCGGGTCGGTGCCGCCCAGCGACCATCCCGGGCTGCTCGCCCGCCCCGCCACCGACCGCCACCTGGTGCCCGCCTACGCCGAGGAGCACCTGACCGCGTTCGAGGACACCGCGATGGTGCTAGGCCAGCGCCGCCGGGTCATCCTCACCCACTCTGTCGGCCTGCACACCGCCCAGCAGGCCGGGTTCGCCCAGACCCTGCGCAAGGCCACCGCCGCGCTGACCGAGCTGGCCGACCGGCTGGCCCGCGGCCGCACCCGCCGCCCACCCGCGAAGGTGCAGGCCGACATCGACACCATCTGCGCACCCCGCTGGGTCGCCCGAGTGATCACCACCGAGCTGACCGGTGACACCCCCGCAACGCTGCGCCTGTCCTGGCGGATCGACCAGAACGCCCACGCCGGGCTGGAAGCAGAGATCTTCGGCAAGCGGATCCTGGTCACCGACCACGACGACTGGCCCCTCGACCAGGTCATCGACGCCTACCGCTCCCAGGAACACCTCGAAGCCGCGTTCCGCCAGGCCAAGGACCCGCAGGTGGTCTCCTTCGCCCCGATCCGCCACTTCACCGACCACAAGATCCGCGTCCACCTGTTCACCTGCGTGCTCGCCCTGGCTCTGGCCCACCTGATGCGCCGCGAGGCCACCCACGCCGGACTGCCGATGTCGGTGCCCGCGCTGCTCGCCGAGCTCGACGGGATCGGCGAGACCGTCCTGCTCTACCAGGGCGAACGCGGCCGCCCCCGGGCCCGCCACACCATCACCAAGCTGACCCCCACCCAGCAACGCCTCTACACGATCTTCAACCTCGCCAGGTACGCCCCCCACCGCTGACGTGGGTAATACGCCGAACTGAAGATCGAAAACTGCTGGGCCTGCGGAAACCAGCGCGGAGCCTCAAGATCTTTGGAAACTCGGGCTAGACCGACCGACGAACTTGATCGCACCCCATTACCTTCTTGATCAAGCCTGAGGAGGGCTTGCGGATTACCAAGGTGGAACCCCGCCGTCATCCTCAACCGGTGACGGCCCCGGCCTGCAGTGTCGTCGACGGTGGCTGGCCACCCGTCATGACGCAGCCTGTGGGTGCCGAGAACTCTGACACGGCCTCCGACCAGCGAGTTCACGACAGGCCG
The DNA here is from genome assembly GCA_044867945.1 of Nakamurella sp. Lineage (GTDB taxonomy): Bacteria > Actinomycetota > Actinomycetes > Mycobacteriales > Nakamurellaceae > Nakamurella. The sequence goes on from JBIOVW010000806.1 coordinate 2,280, forward strand.
ACCCTACGGTCCACCGTGCAGAGGCAGCCAGCATGATCGCCCGCTGTGGCCTTCGGACTCGTCTACCTGATGTTTGCCCGCGTTCTGAGCTGGCTGGCGCTACTCGCCCGCTCCGACGCGGCAAAGGACGTCGAGATCCTGATGCTGCGTCACGAGATCGCCGTGCTGCGCCGCACGCACGACCGACCAACACTCACGTGGCTCGACCGCGCGGTACTCAGCGCGCTGAGCAGGCTGCTGCCTACTCCGCTGCGCCAGTTGCGGCTCGTGTCGCCCCGAACGCTGCTGCGCTGGCACGCCCAGCTCGCCGCCCGCCGCTGGACCTACCCCCGCCGACGACCAGGCCGACCACCAACCGCACCGCCGATCCAGGCCCTCGTGCTGCGGATGGCCCGTGAAAATCCCCGCTGGGGCTACAGAAGGATTCAGGGCGAGCTGGTCGGCCTCGGCCATCCCGTTGCCG
>JBIOVW010000807.1:0-3171 GCA_044867945.1 Nakamurella sp.
ATGTCGGTAGAAGCAACAGAGACCCAGACCGTCGAGCCGGCCGAGATCACCACCGAGCTGGCCAGCGCCAAGTTCACCGACGAGATGCTCGCGAACATGCGGGCGCTGATCGGCACCTCACTGCGGACCGCGCAGTCGGTGAACAACGAGTACGCCACCCGGCTGGCGATCCTGCGGTTCGCCGAGGGCATCGGTGACGACAATCCGTTGTGGACCGACGAGGCCTACGCGGCCTCGACGTCCTACGGGGGGATCATCGCGCCGCCCAGCTTCATCTTCGCCTGCCTCGGATCCATCCAGGTCGGCTGGCCGGGTCTGGGTGGCTTCCACGCGGAGACCAGGATGAGTTTCAACCGGCCGATCCGGGTCGGCGACAAGATCACCGCCACGGTGGTTTTCGACGGCTTCGACGGCCCGATCGCCGACAGCTCCTTCGGCGGCCGCCGGATCAAGGACTACCTGCGGCAGGAATACCGCAACCAGGACGACGAGCTGGTCGCCACCTTCATCTGCTCGCGGATGCGCTTCGAGCGGGGTGAGATGCAGGAGCGCCGGGAGTCCCGGAAGATCGAGCTGCCGCACCCGTGGACCCCGGAGGAGCTGACCGCGATCGAGGAGGACATCCTCGCGGAGGAGCCCCGGGGGGCGACACCCCGGTACTGGGAGGACGTGCAGGTCGGCGACGAACTGGACACCATCACCAAGGGCCCGCTCGGGCTGACCGACTTCATCGCCTTCATCGCCGCGGGTGCCGCGCCGATCCCGCGGCTGTCCGCGCACGGGGTGGCGCTGCGCCGGTACCGCAAGCACCCGAAGTGGGCGTTCCGGGACCCGAGCACCAATGCGTTGGAGCCGGTGTACTCGGTGCACTACAACGACTACGCGGCCCGGCTGCAGGGCGCCCAGATCGCCTACGACGTGGGGATCCAGCGGACCTGCTGGCAGATCCACTCGTTGACCAACTGGATGGGCGACACCGGCGCGGTCAAGTCGTTGCACGGCCAGTACCGCGCCCATGTGTACCTGTCCGACGTGGTGCGTCTGGGCGGCAAGGTCACCGACAAGCAGATCGACGACGACAGCGACGCGGTCGTCCGGGTCGAGACGTGGGCGTGGAACCAGCGTGGGCAGAACGTGATGCCCGGATCCGCGGTCATCAAGCTGCCCCGCCGCCCCGACGCCGTTGACAACGCCGCGGGGGAGGAGAACCAGTGACCGGCCACACCGATACCTGGGGCACCGAGGTCGCTGAGGTCGACCTGGGCGGCGCCACCTTCCGGATGTACACGCAGCGGCCCCGCCGCCTGGGCGGGCTGCTGGACTACGCCGCCCGCTGGGCCGACCGGCCGCACATCGTGCAGGGCGAGCGGGTGGTCACCTTCGCCGACGTGCGGGCGGCGGCCGCGGCCAAGGCCACCGAATTGGCCGGCCAGGGCATCAAGCCGGGCGACCGGGTCTTCCTGCTGGGCTTCAACAGCCCGGAATGGGTGATCAACTTCTGGGCCATCGTGTCCGTCGGCGCCGTCCCGGTGCTGGCCAACGCCTGGTGGAGCCCGCAGGAACTCGAGCATGCCGTCACTCTGCTGAACCCCGCGCTGGTGCTGGCCGATCGCCGCGGTGCCAAGATCGTGCCCGACGGGGTGCCGACCGGTGCCTGGGAAACCCCCGGGGACGGCGGCGGTGAGCCGCCGACGGACCCGTCGGACGCCGAGAACGACGCCGCGGTCATCATTTTCACCTCCGGCACGGAGGGCCACCCGAAGGCCGTGGAACTGTCGCACCGGTCGCTGCTGGCCGGCCTGCAGATGCTGCTGCACATCACCCGGCGGCTGCCGCATCAGGTGCCAGACGACAGCGGCGACACCAGCCTGCACACCGGCCCGATGTTCCACATCGGCGGGGTGCAGACCCTGCTGCGGGCGGTCATCGTGGGCGACACCCTGGTCATGCCGGCCGGCAAGTTCGACCCGGCCGAGGCGATGCGGCTGATCGAGCAGTGGCGGATCAGCCGGTGGAGCGCGGTGCCCACGATGGCGTCCCGGGTGCTGGACCACCCGGACGTGGCCACCCGGGACCTGCGGTCGCTCAAGGCGTTGACCGTCGGCGGCGCGCCGATCGGGGCGGAGTTCCTGGCCCGGCTGCGCACCGGCCTGCCCGGCGTGGAACCGCGGATCGCCACCGGGTACGGGCTCACCGAGAACGGTGGGCAGGCGGTGGCCGCGTCCGGCAAGGACACCACCAACCGGCCGGGCTGTGTGGGCCGGGCGCTGCCCTGCGTGGAGCTGAAGATCGCCCCGTCGGATTACGCCGACGGCGAGATCCTGGTCCGCAGCCCCACCCAGATGTCCGGTTACGTCGGCCCCGGGGTGTCCCCGATCGACACGCAGGGTTGGCTGCACACCGGTGACCTGGGTCGGATCGACGAGGACGGGTTCCTGTGGATCACCGGCCGGTCCAAGGAGATGATCATCCGCGGTGGGGAGAACATCGCCCCGGCCGCGGTGGAGGCCGCCCTGACCAAACTCCCGCAGGTCAGCGAGGCCGTCGTGTTCGGCGTCCCGGACCCGGTGCTGGGCGAGGAGGTCATGACCATCGTCGTCGTCGACAGAGACACCACGACCGCCGAGCAGCTGCAGGAGCAGCTCAAGGGGCAGCTGGCCTCGTTCGCCGTCCCCAGCCGGTGGCAGCTGCGGACCGAGGCGCTGCCCTGGAACCACGCCGGCAAGATCGACAAGGCCGCCCTGGTCGCCCAGGCCCGCGCCGAACTCGCCGCCGCCGCGGGGTCCACGTCATGACCGAGGTGACGGTCGCCGTCGACGGGCATGTCGCGGTGGTGGAGATGCACCGGCCGCCGACGAACTTCTTCGACGAGGCCCTGCTCAGCGAGATCGGTCAGGCGCTGTTCGAGGTGGACGAGAACCCGGACGTGCGGGCGGTCGTGCTGTGCGCGGAGGGACGGCACTTCTGCGCCGGCGCCGACCTGCGGGGCGTCGACGCGCACGGGTTGCGGCGGGTCTACCGCAAGGCATTCGGCCTGTTCTCGGCCCGCAAGCCGATCGTGGCCGCGGTGCAGGGCGCGGCGATCGGCGGCGGTCTGGGCCTGGCGCTGGCCGCCGACTTCCGGGTCGGCACCCCCACATCCCGGTTCAGCGCGAACTTCGCCCGGCTGGG
>JBIOVW010000808.1:0-6029 GCA_044867945.1 Nakamurella sp.
TCGGTGCTCGCGATGGCCACGAAGACGATGAACAGCGGGGTGGCGACGCGCCGGCCGTTCTCGCGCGTGAGCATGCGGCCGCCGGCGTAGTCCTCCGTGAGCGGCAGCAGCCTGCGGGCGCCGCGGACGAGGATGTTGTCGTCGATGTCGGGATCCTGGTCGCGGTGGCGGAACAGCTGCACGGCCGTGGCGAGCAGCAGGACACCGAACACGGCGAACATGAACGAGAACAGCGAGATCAGGGTCGCGCCGAGCGCGATGAAGATCGCGCGCAGGATCAGCGCGACGAGGATGCCGAAGGTGAGGATGCGCTGCTGGTACTCGGGCGGCACCGCGAACGTCGTCATGATCACGACGAAGACGAACAGGTTGTCGACCGACAGGCTCTTCTCGACGATGTAGCCGGCGAAGTACTGTGCGCCGAAGTCGGGACCCGCGTACCACATGAACGCCAGGCCGAAGGCGACGGCGATCAGGATGTAGAAGACCGACCAGCCGATCGCCTCCTTGAACCCGACCGCGTGCGGCTTGGCCGCCGCGAACAGCAGGTCGAAGGTCAACAGGCCGACGATCACCACGATGGTGATCACCCACCACAGCACGCTGAGCTCGAGCAACGGGTATCTCCAGGGGGAACGGTGGGCGGATCCGCCCGGTCAACTACCCGCGTCGATGATCAGTTCCCGCCCGCCCGGGCGTCGCGAGTGCGATCGCGGTGCGCTGGGCGAGGCGTGCGACACCCGACTGGAGGGCCACTTCACGCCATCCGGGCGCACTTCACAACACCCGGAAGCACTTTGCGCGGCGCATACATGTCGTGGAGTGCGCCCGCTCGTCGTGAGGTGCGCCCGGATGTCGCAGAGTGCACTGAAAGGACAGGCCGCCGAGCAGGCCGCGGGCTCGGACCGGCGGTCGCGCCGTTGCGGATCGCCCAGGACGGCGGTCGGGGCGGCGCCCGGGACGGCGGTCGGGACGGCTCCCGGGTCCGGTCAGGCGCCCTCCTCCCGGAGCACCTCGCAGGCTCGGTCACTCCGCCGAGGATGCCGCCGCTGTGCCGATGCTTCGCTCGGCAAGCCTCGCTCAGGCGTGGTCGTCGTGCGGCCCCTGCAGGTGCGCGTCCTCCACCGTGTAGGTGTTGGTTCCGTCGCCGGGACGCGACCACTCGGTGGGCTCGACGGGGTACCGCAGGCGGGACGGGTCCGGGCGGGTACCCGGCCGGGTGACCGGCCCGCCCGCCTTCTCCCGCTTCTTGGTGGCCAGCGCGCCCAGGGTCTCCAGGATCACCCGATGGGCGTTGTTGACCGTGTTGTCGGCATGGTCGTAGGGCGGCGACACCTCGACGACGTCCATCGCCACCAGCGGCGTCTCCAAGCCGATGGTGCGGACGGCGCGGAGCAGGTCGGCGGGGTTCATGCCACCTGGTTCGGGGGTACCGGTGCCCGGGGCGAAGCCCGGGTCCAGCACGTCGATGTCCACCGACAGGTAGAGCCAGTCGCAGCCGTCCCCGGCCCTGGCCACCGCGTCGGCGATGACGGCCCGCATGCCCCGGTCCCACACGTCGTGCATCAGGTGCCAGGTCATCTCCTGCTCGCGCATCCAGTCGAAGACCGCCGGCGGCGGCCAGTAGCCGCGCAGCCCGACCTGGACGAAGTTGCGGCCGCGGATCGCGCCGGACTCGATCAGCCGGCGCATCGGCGTGCCGTGCGAATGCAGGTGCCCTTCGATGGAGTCCGCGGTGTCGGCATGCGCGTCGAAGTGCAGCAGGCCCACCTTGCCCCACCCGTACTTGCGGGCCACGGCGGTGGCGGCGGGGTAGGTGATCGAATGGTCGCCGCCGATGATCGCCGGGAAGGCGTCGGCCCGCAGCACGTCGGTGACCTTGGCCTCGATGTTGCGGTGCGAGCGGGCGGACTGGCCGTGCGGGCAGTAGGCGTCGCCGGCGTCGACCACGTCGAGCCACTCATAGATCTCCAGGCCCAGATCCAGGTGGTAGGAGCCGGGGTCGTAGGCGGTGGCGCGGACGGCGCGCGGACCGAACCGAGCACCCGGCCGCCAGGTGGTGTTGATGTCCATCGGCGCGCCGACGATCGCCACGTCCGGCCGTCGCTCGGCGAGCCCGGCCGCGGTCGCCACCCAGTCCCTGGACGCGAAGGACGGGAGGCCCACATTGTCATTGTCGGAGTTGTCATTGTCGGAGCCGTCGTCGCCATTCCCGGGGCGCGCCGGCCGGCTGCCGCCGCTCATCGCCACCTCCGTCTCCTCGAATCAGAACAAAACAAGTTGCGGGATCAACCAAGCGGGGTGGCCATGCGTCCTCACTGCGTGAGCCCGACGACCACGCCCCCATCTTCGTCCCCCACCCGGCTTCCCGCTGCTCGCGGGGGTGAGCCCGGTGGCGCGGCGCCGTCGACCACGCCCCGGCCCCGGCGGTCGCTGCGCGGTCTGGGTGTCGCGGTCGCGGCATTGATCCTGGCGTTGGGCATCCTGTTCGCTGCGGACATTCCGTCGCTGGACGGCATCGGCTCGGCCTGGACGAGCTTCCTGCCGTGGACGGCGGTGCCGATCGTGGTGCTGGCCGCGGCGGCGGCGATCCGTCGCAGTTGGTGGGCCGCCTCGGCGGTGATCATCACGGCGATGGTCTGGTCGGTGACGTTCGTTCCGCAGCTGCTGCCCGGGCGGACGGCGGCCGGCGCCGACGTGCTGTTGGCGACTCAGAACATCGGTGCCGGCAACGCCGACCCGGCGGCGTCGGTCCGCGGTCTGCTCGGTACCGGCGCCGGCCTGGTGGCCGTGCAGGAGATCGCCTCATCCGCCGAGGCTGCGATCGGCAGGCTGGACGACGTCTATGCGGACAGCGTCCGGGTGAGCACCGTCGGCCTGTGGTCCCAATGGGCCCTGGACGACCCCGAGCCGCTGGAGTTGGGGCTGAGCTGGGCCCGCGCGTTCCGCACGGTCGTGCACCACCCGGACGGCGACATCGCGGTCTACACCGCGCACCTGCCGTCCGTGCGTCCCGGTGACACGGCGGCCCGGGACCGGGCGGTCACCGAACTCGCCGCCCTGGTCGCGAACGACTCGGCCGCCCGCGTGCTTGTCCTTGGCGACCTGAACACCGCCACCACAGACACCGCGTTGACCCCGCTCACCGACCTGCTGGCCGACTCCCGCCAGGAGGTCGGCGGCGGCTTCGGCTTCACCTGGCCGGCGGCGTTCCCGCTCACCCGGCCCGACCACGTGCTCGCCAAGGGTCTGACGCCGGTCAGCGATCAGGTGCTGGCGTCCGGTGGCAGCGACCACCGGCTCGTCCTGGTCGGCCTGCAGCTGGCCTGACCCGGCTCGTCGGGCCGGGTCAGGCTCAGCCCAGCAGCCAGACCTCGACGGAGTCGCCGGGATCGAGGTGGGTGACGTCCTCGGGGATGACGATCATGGAGTCCGCACCGGCCAGCCAGGCCAGCAGATGCGAGCCCGGTCCGCCCCAGGCGGCCACGGTGCCGTCGACGGTGTTCAGCTGCCCGCGGCGGAACTGGCGCTTCCCGGCGGGGGAGTCCAGCGGGGCGGACAGTGGCGCCCGCACGGTGGGCCGGGTGATGTCCGGGTGGCCCATCGCGGCGCGAATGGCCGGGCGCAGGAAGACCTCGAACGAGACGTAGGAGCTGACCGGGTTGCCCGGCAACGTCACCATCGGCACGCCGCGGTAAAGGCCCGCGCCCTGCGGCATGCCGGGTTGCATGGCGACCTTGACGAACTCGACGCCCTGCCCGGTGAGCGCGTCCTTGACCACTTCGTAGGCGCCGGCGGACACCCCGCCGGAGGTGATGATCAGGTCGACCCCCTGGCCACCGTCGGGGCCGGCCCGGTCCAGCCCGGCCCGCAACGCGTCCACGTCGTCGCTGACGAACTGCTCGATCCGCGGTACCGCCCCGATCGAGGCGAGCGCGGCGGCGAGCATGGGCGCGTTGGACTCGTAGATCTGGCCCGCCTGCAGTGCAGTGCCGGGCGCCACGAGCTCGGTGCCGGTGGACATCACCAGCGCGCGCAGCGGCCGGCGCAACGGCAGCTCGGCGTATCCGAGCGCGGCCGCGACCCCGATCTGCGGGGGCCCTATCACCGTGCCCGCCCGGAGCACCACGTCGCCGCGGCGCACGTCCTCGCCAACCGTGCGGATGTGCCTGCCCGGCGCCGGCGCGCTGTCGATGCGCACCCGCTCGGCGCCTCCGTCGGTGTGCTCCACCTGGACGATCACGTCGGCATCCGGGGGTACTGGGGCTCCGGTCATGATCCGGGCCGCGGTGCCCGGCGCCAGCGGTGCCACGTCGGTGCGGCCGGCGTGGATGTCCTGGGACACCGGAAGGGTGACCGGCAGGTCCCGGACGTCCGCGGCTCGGACCGCGTAGCCGTCCATCGCCGAGTTCGCGAACGGGGGCAGGTCCAGCGGCGCGTGCAGGTCGGCGCCCAGCACCAACCCCTGGGCATTTGCCAACGTTGTCGCTTCGACGGCGGTCGGCCGCAGCAGATCGGCGATGACCCGGGCGTGTTCCTCCACGGTGCGCATGGGCACCATCCTGCCTGACCTCGCGTAATGCGCGGCGTCACCAGGAAGCGGCGAGAACCGCTGGAATATCACCCGTTTCCGAGGATGCGAGCCGTGCGCACTGCGGTACGGTCGATGGGCGCCGGTGCTGTCGCCGACGTGTTGGGGAGGATCACGGATGAGTTCTGTGCAGTATTCACTTTGCAGTACCGCCGGACTCGATGCGGTGAGCGACACGCCGGACGGCGCGGCAGCCGCGCTGGTGCGTCACCTTTCCGAAGTCGGGTCGTCCCGCTCCGTCGACTGGATGATCACCGGACCGGGTGAGAAGGTGCACCACGGTCGCTTCAGCCCGCCGGTGGCCGGCTCGTCCGCCGCGGCGGTCGCCGACCACGTCGACGCGGTGCACGGTCAACTGCTCAGGGATGCTGCCCGGATGATGTGCGCGGGGTCGGCGCGGGGACGCTGAATCCCTGGGACCAGCTCGATAGGGCCTCAGCCACCGGCGGCCCGGCGGACCCGGTGGGCGACCTCGTCCGGGGACATCTCCCCGCCCCCCCGGCGGGCGATCTCCTGGACCATCTCCCGGCGCTGTTCCAGCGCGCACACCGCGACCACCGAGCCGCCGGATAGCGGCGGGTCCGCGTCCAGCACCCGGGTCAGCCCGCGCAGCTCGTCTGGCGTCTCGGCGACGTCCACCACCCCGGCCTCGGCCGCGCCGGCCCGCCAGATTCCCTCCATCTCGCCGTCCGGCCGTCCCCGGGTGTACCTGATCCGACGCGCGACCACGATCCGGTCCGCGGTGCGGGCCGCCATCGCACCCATGGCGTGAATCGCCTCGTCCGGCCGATCGCCGGCGGTACCCAGGACGACGGCCAGCTCGCCGCCCGGTCCGCGCAGTGCGGCCGCCACCGATAGGAGTGACTGCAGGGACGCCTCGTTGTGCGCCAGGTCCAGCACTACCGCCAGCTCGTCCAGGCGGTAGACGTTGAGCCGGCCCGCGTTGTGCTCGGCGCCCGTGGTGAACGTCCGCAGCCCCTGCCGGACCGCCGTGAGCGGCACCCCGATCGCGATGGCCGCGGCCGTCGCGGCCAGCGCGTTCGCCGTGTTCACGGTGGATGCGCCGGCCATGGTCACCGGCACATCGGCGAGGCCGACCACCTCGGTCGGGTCGTGTCCCCGGCCGAGGATGACGATCCTGCCGTCGATCACGGTGATCGCCCGGCCGCCGGCATCCAGTGCGTCGTCGAGGTAGGGATTGTCCGGGTCGGGAGAGAAGAACCAGGGTTTGGCCCGGGACACCGACTGCATCGCCCGGACCAGCGGATCGTCCGCGTTGAGCACCGTCCACCCGCTGGGCTTGGTGATCCGCACGATCACCGACTTGACCTCGGCCAGCTGTTCAAGCGTGTGCACGCCGAGCAGGCCGAGGTGGTCGGCGCTGATGTGCCGGTGACCATGGCCGGCGCATCCACCGTGAACACGGCGAACGCGCTGG
>JBIOVW010000809.1:0-4253 GCA_044867945.1 Nakamurella sp.
GCCGCACCTGGCCAGTCGGAAGTGCGGTGGGTCCGAACATGCTGACCCGCTCCGGCAGGTCGACCGAGCCGGCGTCACCGGCCAACCTCGCCACCACGGCCTCGAGAGTCGTCACCGGGTCGGGCGCGTCGATGTGGTCCCGCAGCCGCCGCCAGAGCTCGGGCTGCCAGCGCAGGTCGGGGGGCATCGGGTCACCCCACCCGTCCGTGTCCAGCCCCACGGACCAGGCGCCCAGCATGTCCGGGCGATCCTCGGCATATCCGTCGAACAGGCCGGCGAGCTTGCGCGCGACCGCGTACCGGCGGCCGCGGCGGTGCTCCGACTGCGGACCGTCGGATCGGTAGCCCAGGTGCTCGGCCAGCAGCCGGCACCAGGATTCGTCCGCGGTCTCCTCGATGACGGCCAGCAGCGGCCATACCGCCGCCTCGGGCGCCCAGGGGTCGTCGGCGCGGTCGCCCGCCAGGTCGGCGATCAGCGCGGTCGGACTCGGGAACCTCACGGCGGCGCAGATCCCGTCGGACCGGCCGGCCCGGGCACCGAGCCGGTGCGACAACCGCTGCGTCAGCCAGCGCTCCACCCCACGGGTGGGCACCGCGACCACATCCACCGCGAACGGATCGGCGGGTGGAACCGTCAGCAGGTCGGCCAGCGCCTGGGCAAGGGTGTCGGCGCGTTCGGCACGATGCACGCGCAGACTCATCGCCGCACCCCGTCCTCGCCGGTCCCCCGTTGCACGGTCACAGTGTGGCGGACCGGTCGGACAGTATCGATTTGCCGGTCAGGCAAGCGCTCGCCGGGGCGCGGTCAGTAGGACGCGAGGTCCGGCACCCGCAGGTGCGGCATCACCTCGTCGAATTCCCGGACCTGGATGACGTTGTGCTCCAGCAGCCGTCGGCCCTCGACTCCGTTGATCCGCCGGTCCATGGCTTCCCGGTTCTCGTACGCGATCGAGACCGCGGCCCGGCCCCACTCGGGATTGATCATCAGGCTGGTCGAGCAGACGCCGCGGGTGGCGTCGAGAGCCGGGATCGTTGCCGCGTGGAACTCCGACACCAGGGAGTCGACGGCGGCGGACTCGAGCCGCAACCAGATCACCCGGGCACAGACCGGATGATCGGCGTGACCACGCCGGTGCATGCCGGCGATCTGCCATTCCTCGAGTTCGGCGGTGCCGCCGCCGATGGCTTCGGCGGTCTTCTCCCGGATCGGCCGGATCTTGACCACGCTGGCATGCATGTCGGCCTTGGTCTCCCAGGCCGTGCTGATGATCGTCAGACCCATCTGCCTGTTGGCGAGCACCGACATGCCCACACAGCTCGGCATGCCGAGGATCGTCGGGACCGCGGTGTCCCGCAGGTACGCGAGGCATGCGTCGACCCGGTCCGGCCGACCCTGGTGCATCGCGGTGCGCGCGAAGACGGTCAATTCGGGACCTCACCTCCACTCGGGTATGCCTACTGTTCCCTACCGGCGCGGTTATGGCCACGGTAAAGCCGACAGTCACACGGACGCCCAGGCTACTCATCGCCGACGGTGGCCCTCCGGCGCAACGCTCACCGTGGCCGCCTCACCCGGCCGCACCCGCCGAATGGCTCCCCTACCCATTCCACACTCCACAAATGTGTGAAGATCACACATAGCCCAACGCCGATCTCCGCGTAGCGTCCTGACCGAACCAGCCAACAGATGTTCGGTCCACCCGCCACAACCGTCCCCACATGATCTGTCACTGTCCGTGGCGGTCATCCACACTCCGTCACACATCCGTCACCTCGACGAGGAGGACCCCACCATGAGTCGCCGACGAGTCACCGGCCGGATCGCCGCCGGCACCCTGGCCGCGGGACTGCTGCTGAGCGCCTGCGGCAGCCCCGGCTCATCGTCATCGTCGGACGGCACGCCGTCCGATGCCGCCGGCGCGTCCGCGTCTGCCGGGGCGGCCACCGGTGAACCGATCAAGGTCGGCATCGTGACCTCCCTGTCGGGACCGCTGCAGTCCTACGGGCAGATGTACCTCGACGCCTTCGACGTCTGCCTCGACCACGCCACCGACGGGACCGGAGCGGTCAACGGCCGGCCGATCGAGGTGGCGAGCGCCGACGACGCCGGCGACCCGGCCAAGGCGACGACCGCGGCCACCGACTACATCGGCCAGGGGTACAAGATCATCGCCGGCTCGGCGTCGTCCGGTGTTGCGCTGCAGGTCGCGCCGCTCGCCGCGGAGAACCAGGTGCTGTTCATCTCCGGACCGGCCGCGACCGACGGGCTGACCGGAGTGAACAAGTACACGTTCCGGTCGGGACGCCAGACATACCAGGACATCCAGACCGCGGCGTCGTTCGTCGGCGACCTGCAGGGCAAGACCGTGACGATCTTCGCGCAGGACAGTGCCTTCGGCCAGGCCAACGTCGCCGCGGCATCGGCCGTGTTCGGGGCCGAGGGGGCGACGGTCACCCCGCTGCTGGTGCCGGCGAACGCCACCGACCTCGTACCCTTCGCCAAGCAGGCCGCGGACGCCGATCCGGACCTGCTGTTCGTCGCCTGGGCGGGTACGAACGCCACCCAGATGTGGGAGGCGATGGGTCAGCAGGGCGCGTTCGACGGCACAACCGTCGTTACCGGCCTGGACATCAAGCCCACGCACACCGTTTTCGCCCCGGTGGCGGACAAGCTGTCGCTGCTGGCGCATTACTACGACGGGGCGACCGACAACGCGGTGGAGCAGGCGTTGGTGGCCGGGCTGGCCGAGTCGGGCAAGACGCAGGATCTGTTCTCGCCGGACGGCTGCAATGCCGCACTGATGGTGGTGCACGCAGCGCAGGAGTCGCCGGACGACGTGGACGGCATGGTCACCGCGCTGGAGGGTTGGGAGTTCGAGGGCCCCAAGGGCACCACGACGATCCGGGCCGAGGACCACGCGATGCTGCAACCGATGTTCCAGACCAGACTGGTCGACGTGAACGGCACCCTGACTCCCGAGCTGGTCAAGGAACTTGCGCCGGCGGACACCGCCCCGGCCGTCACACCGTTCCAGTGAGTCGAACCGCCTCCGGTCCTGACGACGTCGCCGGCCCCACTGCTTCCGGGGTCGGCGGTGTCGCCGTTGCCGACCCGGGCGCGGCGGTCGAGGTCCGGTCACTGGGATTCACCGTCGGTGGGGCGGTGATCCTCGCCGACATCGACCTGACCGTCGCCCGCGGCGAGTTGCTCGCCGTCATCGGGCCCAACGGCGCCGGCAAGTCCACGCTGGTCAACATGATCTCCGGGGTGGCCCGCCCCACCACCGGCCAGATCCGGTTGGACGGAAGGGATGTCACCCGGCTTTCGGTCCGGCGCAGGGCCAGGGCGGGCATGGGTCGCACGTTCCAGACCTCCTCGCTGTTCAACGGATTGACCACAGTGCAGAACGTGTGCTTCGCGGTGCAATCGGCGGCGACGGGCGCGCTCAACCCGTTCCGGCGGGCCGGCTCGCCGGCCGTGGTGGACGCCGCGATGGAGCTGCTGGACCGGGTGGGGATGGCGGCCCGCAGTTCCTGGCCGACCGCCGCACTGTCGCACGGGGACAAGCGCAAGCTCGAGCTGGCGGTCGCGATGGCCCGCCGGCCGACCCTGCTGCTGCTCGACGAGCCGATGGCCGGGGTGGCGATGGAGGACGTGCCCTCCCTGGTGGAGTTGATCGCCGAGCTGAACGCCGGCGGGGTCACCGTCTGCATGGTGGAGCACCACATGCACGTGGTGCTGGGCCTTGCCGACCGCATCGCGGTGCTGCACCACGGCCGGCTGCTGGCCGTCGGCACGCCCACCGAGGTGACCGGGAACGACGACGTGCGCCGGGCCTACCTGGGGGATGCATTGTGATTCTGACGCTCACCGACGTCACGGTGCGGATCGCCGGGTCGCACATCCTGCACGGCATCGACTTCGACGTCGCCGAGGGCGGGGTGACCGCCCTGCTCGGCCGCAACGGCGTCGGTAAGTCGACCACGCTCAAGGCGATCCTGGGCATCGTCCCGGCGGCCGGCCGGGTCGTGTTCGACGGGCGGGACATCACCGGGCAACCCACCCACCGGATCGTCCGCGCCGGGATCGGGTACGTACCAGAGGATCGGGACGTGTTCGCCGGCCTGACGGTCGCGCAGAACCTGGAGCTGGCGCAGCAGCCCGGTGTGGACCCGGACTACGACACGGTCCACGAACTGTTCCCCGAACTCCTGGAACGACGAAAGCAGCGGGCCGGCACGCTGTCCGGCGGG
>JBIOVW010000810.1:0-11927 GCA_044867945.1 Nakamurella sp.
GGCTCGGCGTGCTCGGGGGCCCGCCGGGCAGCGTCCGCTACGCCCAGATCGTCCGGCAATGGAGCGACGACCTGGTGTACTTCGCCGCGCCCGACACGCTGACCGCCGCGCACCGATCCGAACTCATCGCCCAGGACATCGACATCGCCGAAGACCCGATCCAGAGCCTCGTCGTCGACCACGATCGGCTGACCGGCATCCGACTGGCCGACGGCCGCGTCGTCCCCCGGGACGCATTGTTCGTGCCACCCCGGTTCGTGCCGAACAACGCGCTGCTCGTCGGAGTCGGCTGCGCCGTCGACGACGGCGGGTGGCCGGTCACCGACGGCGCCGGACGCACCAGCGTGCCGGCGTCTGGGCGGCCGGGAACGTGGTCGATCCCCGAGCCCAGGTGATCACCGTGGCCGGCGCCGGATCAGCCGCCGCCATCTCGATCAACGCCGAACTCGTCGAGGACGACGTCCGCCGCGCCGTCCACGCCTTCAACCACGCACACCCGACCCACTGACCCGCCAGGACGCAAGCATCCCCACCCGCAACGACTCCGACCGCAATCCGGCTCGGCCCACCAAGCAAACACCAACTTGCCGCCATGATCTGGCTGGCCGTCTTTCCCCAACCCTGACCATCCTCAACCTCGCCCTCGGCGACTGGCTCGCGACGCTCACCCCGATCCTGCGCACGCTGGTCCTGGCCACCGTCGCCGTCCCAATCGTCATCTACGGACTTATGCCCCGACTGCACCAACTCTGCCGGCACCTGCTGACCTCGCGCACCAGCCGCGGGCGCACCGGCCGGGGGTGAGATAGCCACCGAAATAGCCTGTGCATGAACGTGTTCCCGACCGAAGGGCGATCGGCACCGCCGTTGTGCTGTTCCCGTTGCCACACGCCAGAGCGCGAACGGCCGGAACCGTGAGTTGAAGGCGCAGGTGTTCCTGCCGAACCGCCTGTTCGACCGCTGCGCGACGAACGCACTGGCCGTCGTGGCCGGGTAAGCGCGTCGACCCTGGGCGATCAGTTCGCCGTCCAACTGCATCCACCGGCAGGCGCGGCGGAGCTGAAGGGAGACGCGTCGGCGATCGCCCGAACCTGCGCGGACGCTATCGGGCAGTGGTCAGCCGATTCGCAGCCGGCCTTCGTCCGCAGATCGGGCGGTGGGGTTCGCGGACGGCATCAGGAACCGGCGACGAGCCTGCGCGAAGCCGTGCCGGTCGGCAAAGATGTCCAGCCGCATCTGGTCGAGCTCGGCCCGCCGGTAGGAGCGCAGCGGCCGGTCCTGCTCGTGCGCCGCGCGGGTGTCCCGCTTGGCTGCGAGCCGATCGCCGTGGCCTGGGCCGGCCGCCAGGTGGGTCGCGAAACGGCGCACCGCACGGTCGAACTGGGCGCCGAGGCCCGGGACCACCAGATCGGCGAGTCCGGTCCGAACCGCTTCCCGAGCCCCTATCGGCAGGCATTCGGTGGTCATCGTCCGGGTGAGCCGGTCGCCCACCCGGCGCGGCAACAGGTAGGTCCAGTACTCCGATCCGTACAGACCCATGGTGCGGTAGTGCGGGTTCAAGATCACGCCGTCACGCACCAGGATCCGGTCGGCGCCGAGGCCGAGCATGACGCCGCCGGCCCCGGCGTTCCCCGCGAACGCGCTCACGATCAACTGGGTGTCGCAGCCGATGATCGTGGCGCAGACGTCGTCGATCGCCCGGATGTTGTCCCAGGCCTCGGTGCAGGGGTCGGCCGCGGCTTCGATGACGCCGAGGTGAATGCCGTTGCTGAACACATCGCCGCCGCGGAGCACAAGGACCCGGGTGTCCTGGGCGCTCGCATGGCGCAGCGCGGCGTCCAGTCGCCGACACTGCTCGGTCGACATCGCCCCGTTGTAGAACTGGAAGGTCACCACGCCGACGAGTCCGTCACGGCGATAACCGATCTCCCGGAACCCGGCGTCGTCGACCGCGGTGGGGACGCCGGAGAGGCGACCGTGCATGGCGGCCGTCGCGGGCACCTTCACGCTCCAGTGCGACCCGTCGATCCGGACGCGAAGCTGGCCGATCCAGATGGCACCGTCACCGGTGCGGACCAGCACCGCGCCGTGCCGGCGGGCCAGCACGGTGCCCGGTCCGGCAGAGCCGGTGAACTGCCCGTCGCCCCGGGATCCGCGATGCGCGTCGTACACCTTGACCGCCAGCCCGCACAGGGAGGTGACGACGCCGGGGGAGCCGTCGGCGGCCCGAATCCGCCGCAGGATGCGGTCGGTGGCGTCGGACCAGGCGAAGGCACGGTCGTCGGGGCGCGCCGGGGGACGGAGCCGTCCGCGAACGTCCGGCCGGTCGTAGTCCAGTGGCTCCGGGCGGAAGTCCGGATCCCCGACCTTCGCGACCACCTCGTCAACCAGCCGCACGGCGGCATCGGTGATCGGACCGTTGTAGAACGCGCTCTTGCGCGGCGGGCCGTCATCGACCGGAACATCGCGGGACGCCCAGATCGGTCCGGCGTCCAGGTCGTCGATCGCCTGAACCGCGGTCACCCCCCAGGTCCTCTGCCCGGTCATGATGGCCCAATCCAGCGCCGACGGACCCGGTCACCCTTCGGGCCCGGATGGATCACCACGGTCGGTCGAGAGCGCCACACCGATTCCGGCACGCGCTGCCGGAGGTACGGGCGGAGCACCAACTCGGGGTCGACGGCCCGCACGGTCGCCAGCAGTGTCGGTTCGTCGGCCGCGAGCGCAACGGTGACCCGATGCCCGGCCGCGCACAACTCGATCCAGACCCGCTGACACAGGCCATTGAAGGACGAGCACAGCAGCAGAATCCGCAGCCGTCCGGTTCCGGATGAATTGTCCATGTCTGCCGGAGGGGCGGGAACGACGCTCAAATACCGGGAGTCGGCTTTTGCGCAGGCCGGGGATCACGGCCGGCGCGTGTGGGCGCCGACGAGTGCCGGCCCCCAGACGACCGCGCCCCGGGCGACCGCGTCGTCCCGGATGCGCTGCTCGAGCAGCTCCCGGTCGAACTGCACCTCCTGCGCCACGCCCAGCTTCACCATCAGCGGCTGCAGGCCGCAGGCGACGGCGGCCAACCAGCCGTAGGCAGCGAAATCGGGGCCGCCGCCGACGAATGCCTCGTCCCGCAGCGCGGGCGCGGGCAGCCCGGCGGCCAGGTAACAACCGCGAAGCTGCCGCCCCATGCGGTGGTGGGCACCGGACCGGGCGAACGTCTCGACAACCAGGCGGCCGATCCGATCCCAGACCGTCCCGTCGGGGTATGACCGCGAGCGCACCTCGGGGTCGAGGTCCAACTCCTGAAACGCGACAATCCCACCCGGGCGGACGCACTCGACGATCGCTCGCAGGGCCTCGGCGGGTTCGCCCAGGTACGCGAGCACGAGACGGCCGACCGCCGCATCGAACCCGGCCGGCGTCTGCACCGACCGGATGTCTCCCTCGACGAAGGTCACGTTGTCCAGGCCCTCGGCCGCGGCCCGATCCCGGGCGGTCCGCAACGCCGAACCGTCGAGATCGACGCCCAGCACCGATCCGGTCGGTCCGACCATCCGAGCGGCCAGGAGGGCCACGTCCCCGACTCCGCTGCCGACGTCGAGTATCCGCATGCCCGGGGCGATCCCGGCGTCCCGGAAGAGCCGCTCCGTCACCGGTTCCATCAATGCCGCCTGCCGGGTCAGTCGCCGGTACTCGTCGTTGGAACGCTCGAAGACGTAGGCGGGATCGGCCTGCACGGTCATCGGGGGACTCCTCACGTGATCTGGGTTGGGTCCGCGCCCGCCACCGCCGATCGGTTGAGGCCGCCCATCCCGAGGGTGCGCGCCATGGCCCGGATGGTCATCGGGGGCGTCACCCCGAGGTTTCGGCCGGGGACCCCCGAGGTTTTGGTGGGTCCGACGGGCCCGCAGCCTGCCAGAATCGGTTCGTGACGTTCGCGGTCGATACCGGTCCGTTCTCCGCCGCGCCCGGGATCGTGCTCCTGGAACGCGAGCGAGAGCTCGGACGGCTGCGGCGCATGCTCACCGAGACGGAGCAGGCCCGAGGCCGCCGGGTCGTCGTGGAAGGGCCGCCCGGCATCGGTAAGACCTCGCTGTTGCGAGCGGTGGGCGATCTCGCCCGGGACCGCGGCTGGCACGTGCTGGCCGCCCACTGCGGACCGCTCGAGCGGGATTTCGCCTACGGCGCCGTCCGGCAATTGTTCGAGCCGCTTGCTCTGCCGAACGCGGGCGGCGCCGACGGTGGTGTCCTCGGCGGCGCCGCCGCGTTGGCGCTGCGGGCGCTGGGGGATGGTGGGAACGCGGCCGACTCCACCACGGGGGACCTGTCGTACTCGACCCTGCACGGGCTTTACTGGCTGACCGCCAACCTGGCGTCGCGAGCGCCGCAGCTACTGGTCGTCGACGACTGCCAGTGGGCCGACGATGCGTCGTTGCGCTTCCTCGTGCACCTCGCCGCCCGGCTCGACGGGTTGCGGGTGCTGGTCGTGGTCGCGCTGAGGCGGGGCGATCTGGCCGGGCGCCCCGACCTGGTCGGCGAGATCCGCGCCCGGGCCGCGGGGGATCCGATGCGGCCGGCCCCCCTGGGCACCGGATCGGCCGCTCGCCTGGTCCGGGCCGACCTCGATTCGGCAACCGACCGATTCTGCCGAGCCTGCCACGAGGCGACCGGCGGAAACCCGTACCTGCTTCGCTCGCTCGTGTCGGCCCTGGTCGCCGACGGCGTCGAACCGGACGATCGGGCCGCAACCACCGTCACCCGCCACGGCCCGGAGAGCATCGCCGGTCAGCTCGCGCGACGCCTGGCCATGCTGGCGCCGGGCTCGGACGCTTTCGTGCGGGCGCTCGCGGTGCTGGCTCGGGGCAGCCCGCTGCGGCACGTCGCGGATCTGGCCGCGCTCGACCTGGAGCGGGCGGCCGACGTCGCCGACGCCTTGCGGTCGGCGGCCGTGCTGGCCCCGACCCTGGTCCTGGACTTCGCCCACCCGATCGTGCGGGCCTGCGCGGACGCGATGATGGGCGCCGACGAGCGAGCGCTGGCCCACGCGAGGGCGGCGAAGCTGCTCGCCGACGACGACGCCCCGCCGGATCGGATCGCCGTTCATCTGCTGCACGCCCATCCCCGCGGCGACGTCGAGGTGGTCAGCGGCCTGCGGGCGGCGGCGGCCGTCGCGTCGAGCCGAGGCGCACCGGACACCGCGGTGACCTGCCTGCAGCGGGCCCTGCAGGAGCCGGCACCACGGGAGCTGCGCGGGCCACTGCTGGTCGAGCTCGGCCTGGCCCGCATCGCGATCAGGCGTGACCCGTTGGCCGTCAACGAATTTCGCCAGGCAATGGGGTTGATCGAGGTGCCCGGCGAGCGGCTGGACGCGGCCCTGCGGGCCGGTCGCGCGCTCGGTGTGGCCGGCAATTTCCAGGCGGCCGCGGCGATCCTCGCCCAGGTGTCCGACGTCGACCCACGGATCGAGGCGGAGCTCGCCGCGAACCGGTGTCAGATCGCGGCCCAGGTACCGGCGGCTCTCACCTGGCTGTCCGACCATTCGGCCCCGGATCTGCCGTCCGGCGCCGGCGGGCCGTTGACGATGGTGATGCAGGCCCATCGCATGCTGTTCGCCGGCGAGCCGGCCGCCGCCGTCGCCGATCTGCTCGACCGGGCCTGTCGTGGCCCCGAGCTCCTCGCCGAGACATCACTGGTCTGCGTCTACGCCGCAATGGATCTGATGCAGGTGGAGCGGTTCGACGAGTGCGAACGGCTGTGCACCGTGGTGATCGAGGACGGCCGTCGACGCGGCGCCGCCAGCACGGTCGCGACGTTCGCCTTCCCGCGCGCGTTCGGGTACCTGCGTCGTGGGATGCTGCGCGACGCCGAGGCCGACGCCCGCTCGTCGTTCGAGCAGAAGATGGCGATGGACGGCGAACACGGCCCACCATGGCCGCTGGCCTGCCTCGTCGACACGCTGACCGAGTTGGGCGATTTCGTCGGCGCCGAAAAGGGGTTGGCCAGGCTGTCCGCCCGCGGAGCCGACGAACCCGAGATGCTTGCCTGGGCGTTCCTGACCGAGGCCCGCGGGCGTCTTCGGGTGGCGCAGGGCCGCACCGACGCGGGGGTGGCCGACCTGCTCGATGCCGGTCGCCGCTGGGATCGCCTGTGCTGCACCGGTTCCGCGGTTCCGAGGTGGCGAGAGGATGCCGCGTCGGCGCTCGCGCAGCTCGGCGAACGGGACGCCGCCGGGCGAGTGGCCGCCGAGCAACTCGAGCTGGCGCGGGCGGGTGGACTGCCCCGGGCGCTCGGCGCCGCGACGCGGGTCGCCGGGGTCGTGGCACCGACCGCGGGCCGGCTGCCGCTGCTGCACGAGGCCGTCGAACTGCTCGAACAGACCCCGGCCCGACTCGATCTCGCCCGTGCACTGGTCGACCTGGGCGCCGCGATCCGTCGGGACGGCCGTGCGGGGCAGGCCCGGGAGCCACTGCGACGAGGCCTCGAACTCGCTCATCGGGCCTGCGCGACCCCCCTCGCCCAGCGGGCCCGGGACGAACTCGTCGCCGCGGGCGGCCGGCCCCGCCGGGCCGTGTTCACCGGCGTCGATGCGCTGACGGCCAGCGAGATGCGGGTCGCGCGGCTTGCCGCCGATGGCTGCTCCAACCGGGAGACCGCGGAGCGGCTCTTCGTCACCCAACGGACGGTGGAGACGCACCTCGGGCACATCTTCCAGAAGTTGAGCATCCGCGGCCGCGACGAACTTCCCCGCGAACTCGCGTTCTCACCGACGCAGGCGTCGGCCGCGCCGTGACGGGTCGGACGGGGAGTTCATCGCCCAAGGGTGCGACAAACCGGGCGCCACCCGACCGGACCCCGGCTTGCCTGTGACGCCGCGCCGGCGGACGACCGCCGCACGACAGACCCCGCTCAGGTCGGGTCTGCGACCACAACCAGATTCGAGTCATACGAACGCACCTCGGGGTGCCACTTCCCGGAGCAGGTGACGAGGACCAGGCATTTGCGGGCCGCATTCTTCGAACGCCTCCCTGTCCGAGGCCAACGCCTGCGTGTTCACCAGGGTCGCCGAGACCACCCGGGTAGTTCTCCTGATCCGAGGGAGCGGCGGGGGCACGCCCCAGGCTCGGCGCGAGCGGGCCGCCGGTCCACCAGTGTTGCCGATACCGGGAATCCGCCCCGGACCGTTCGCCTATTCCCCGGCCGCCAGACCCGTCCGGGTCCGCATTCGTTCCCCGGGACGGCTGAAGACGCTGAGGATCTCGGCCGGTTCCCGGCCGGTGCTGCCGAACCAGTGCGGCACGTCGGTGTCAACTCGGCGACCTCTCCTGGGGCGAGCACCCAGTCCTTCTCGCCCAGGACCAACCTTACGTGCCCGGACAGAACGCAGATCCATTCGTGGCCGTCGTGGCTACGCGGCTCGGGGTGACCGACATCCGGGGCGCCGACGAGGTCGTCCAGCGGTACCTGATACTCGATCGACAGGGCCAACAACAGTTCCAGGGTCGGTCGGCGCTGCCCCGATTCCCGTCGGGACAGGGTGCTCTCGGAGAGGCCGGTGGTTGCGGCCAGCCCGGTGAGGGTGATCCCGCGTTGGTGCGCAGCTTCCGCAGACGCGATCCGACCTGCTCCAGGGCGGTCTCGCGAGCGACTGACGTGGCGTCCACGTCCTCCATCTCAGTGCTGATTCCCAGTTTCGGCAACATCGATTGGCCGGCCGACCGACCCGCGCCAGCCTTGGGCTATGAACCAGTACGAATCGAACCGGTACGACGTGGCCGTGATCAGCGGAAGTGCCGCCGGCCTGTCGGCCGCCCTCGTCCTGACCCGGGCCCGCCGTTCGGTGGTCGTGATCGACTCCGGATCGCCCCGAAACGCACCGGCCACCACATGCACGGGTTCCTGTCCCGGGACGGCATGAACCCGGTCGACCTCCTCGACGCTGGCCGGGACGAGGTGAAGGGCTATGGCGGCGAGCTGTTCACCGGAGTGTTCACCGAGCTGATACCGAACGGACACCAGGGCTTCTGGGCGTTGCTCGGTGACGGACGGCGGCTCTGCGCCCGAAAGGTGCTAGTGGCAACCGGTCTGCGCGATGAACTGCCCGAGATCGCCGGTCTGGCCGACCGATAGGCCCGAGACGTCCTGCACTGCCCGTACTGTCACGGACACGAGGTGGCGGACCGGCGGCTCGGCGTTCTCGGGGGCCCGCCGGGCAGCGTCCGCTACGCCCAGATCGTCCGGCAGTGGAGCGACGACCTGGTGTACTTCGCCGCGCCCGGCACGCTCACCGTCACGCACCGATCCGAGCTCGTCTCCCAGGACATCGACATCGTCGAGGGCCCGGTCGAAGGCCTTGTCGTCGACGACGATCGCCTGATCGGCGTCCGACTGGTCGGCGGCCGGGTCGTCCCACGGGACGCGTTGTTCGTGCCACCCCGCTTCGTGCCGAACAACGCGCTGCTCGTCGGAGTCGGTTGTGCCGTCGATGACGGCGGGTGGCCGGTCACCGACGGCGCCGGACGCACCAGCGTGCACGGCGTCTGGGCGGCCTGGAACGTGGTCGATCCCCGAGCCCAGGTGATCACCGTGGCCGGCGCCGGTTCAGCCGCCGCCATCTCGATCAACGCCGAACTCGTCGAGGACGACGTCCGCCGCGCCGTCCACGCCTTCAGCCACGGTCACCCGACCCACTGACCGCCATCACGGAGACCCGTCATGACCGAAGCGTCCTCGCCGGCAACCGCTACACCCTCATTTCGGCTCGGCCCACCGAGCAAGCACCAGCTTGCCGTCATGATCTGGCTGGCCGTGTTTCCCCCTTGACCGTCCCCAACCTCGTTCTCGGCGGCTGGCTCGCCACCCTCACTCCCGTCCTGCGCACGCTGGTCCTGGCCACCGTCGCGGTCCCGATCGTCATCTACGGACTGATGCCTCCGCTCCATCGACTCCGCCGGCGCCTGCTGCCCTCACACACCGGCCGGGGTGACGGGACCACCGAAGAGATCGCCTTCCCACCCGATCCAAAATGACGACGTCATGACCGACACCGCACTCGATCGACCCACCCGGGCCGATCCGCTGTAACGACATGCTCGCCTCGCCGGAGTGCTGTACCAGAAGGTGCGGGAGCATCCCGACTCGTCGCCGGCAGCGACACCGGAGTGCTCCTGGGCGCCTTCTCCGAGGTCGTCGTCGCCTTGGCATCGGCACCGCCGTGGCGCTCCTCGAGTCACAACCCCCCGCCGCCGAAACACGTTCAGCTCGCTCCGATGTGGCCGACCGCCAGCAGCGTCAGCTCAGGCCCAGGGCGGACCGCAGGCGGGTCGGGCTCATCATGCCGGGCCGACCGTGGTTCTCGGGAAATGAGTCCAGCAGAGCGATGAGGTCGGGGCGTCGGGTCGGGTCATCGGCGCACTGGCGCGGAGTTCGACCGGCCAACGCGGGGATCGTTTCGTCCAGCCAGGCCTGCTCGTACCGGCCGGTCATCTCCTCCAGGGTCGCCGCGAGGGCGGGGTCGGCGGCCGGATCCAGGATGCCGCTCGACGCCGCGAGACCGCGCGGGGCCAGGCGCTGGACCGAGGTGAGATCGCCCGCGGGTTCACGGGTCTGAGCGAGCACCGTCGCCGAAGGGTCCAGCCCCCTGATCGTGGCCAGGACGCGCGCGAAGCGGGCCTGGCTGTTGGCGTGGATGTGCAGCTCGTCGCCGTCCAACTCGATGCTCGCCCGGATCCGCTCCATGCCGTCGGTGATCACGTGCTCGAACCACCCAGGGCCCTCGTCCGGCAGGTCGTCGCGCCGGTCGTACTCCTCATCCAGCGCCTCGCTCACGGCCACCGGATCGGCGACCCGGACCGTCGCCTCACAGACCATCAGCGACTCGCCCTCGGTGTTGCGCAGCTCGGGCGGCGCGAACCGGCGGGACAGGAAGTCGACCAATTCGACCGGATCCGGTTCGTCGTCGAGCAGCGCGATCAGGGCGTCGCGCTCGCCGATGGACACCGGTTCCATTCCGCCGAAAATCTGCATGGTGTCGCCGACCGGGACGACACGGGCGCAATACAACTGGCCGGACTTCACCTGGTTGCTGGCGGTCCGCTCCCGCACGTCGTGGACGTCGCCGGTGCGCACATCGCGCATCGTCATTCCGTGGTTGCGACGAACGGAGACCACCTCGTGCACCGACCGATCGACGAGCAGCCACTGCCCGGCGAGCAGCCGTTCGTCCCCGGGCAGGAGCGGGCCCCGCGTGGACAGGAACTCGGCGAACGTGCCGCCCTCGAACAGCACGGCGTCCGTGACGATGGCGTCGTCGAGTGCCCGGGAGATCCCGTCGGGGGTATCCCAGTGCTCCGACCGCGCCTCAGCGGCTTTCATCAACTGCGCGAAGGCCGAACCCTCGAACAGGTGTGCGGCCGCCTTCTGGTACAGCCACGCGGCCCGCTCCGCCAGCGGCAGCTGTTCGCGATGCAGGTGGCAGACCTTGTACTTGCGCCCCGATCCGCACCAGCAGGGCTGGTTGCGGCCGAGATCCGAGCGGGGGGTCGAC
Source organism: Nakamurella sp. (assembly GCA_044867945.1). Lineage (GTDB taxonomy): Bacteria > Actinomycetota > Actinomycetes > Mycobacteriales > Nakamurellaceae > Nakamurella. The sequence goes on from JBIOVW010000810.1 coordinate 10,541, forward strand.
TGGAAGTGCTCGAGCAGCTGGACCAGTGCATGGTCCGGCGGCGTCCCGGCCCGGCGGAGAAGCGCCAGGCCACGCTCGGCGTCGCCGCGGTCGCTTGCGTACCGGGCCAGCCAGACCAGCGTCGGCGGCGTTGAAAGTCGTCTCGGCCTGCTCCACCTCCCCGAGCCGCTCCTGGGCGACCGCCCGCAACCATCGCAGGGCGGGGCGCGCCGGCCGGGGCGCCATCGACTCGACCGACTCGGCGAACAGTCCCAGCGCCTCGGCCGCCCGACGGTCCGCGGAAACGGTCTCGATCCGCACGGCATCGGCGACGGCCGGCTCGGCCAGGAATTCCAGGATCATGCCGACCGTCCGGTGCTCTCGGGTCGACTGCTGGGGGCCCGGACGGGAGTTGTCATCGGCCGGATCGGCCATCCACGGGAGCTGCTCCATCCGACTGGCAGTTTCCGACAGATCGCCGTCCTCGGCGGCATCCATAACGAAGTCCATCACTTCGCGGACCTGGTTGTACAGCCGCAGCGCCGCCAACACGGCGAGCGCCTCATCCTCGCTGAGTTGATATCTCGACCGGATCGAGTCGATCCGCCGCTGAGCGTGCCACGCGGAGAAATCGAACCCGGACCGGGCCACCCAATCGCCCTGGTGGGCCAGGCCGCCGGCCGAGAGCGACTCGCTCAGCGGGACCGACGGCTCGCGGAAGAGTTCGTCATGGGTGGTGCAGAGCGTCCAGACCCCGTCGTTGAGATCGATCGGGTCGCCCGGAACCTGTTCGAGCAGCGCATCGATCATCACGGCGATCTCGGATGTCGCGACGTCATCGACCGGGGCGAGCTCGAGCCCGTCCGGGAGAACCCGCAATCCGAGAAGGTCGCCGGCCGAGACACCCAGGGCGGCGAACCGCCCGGGCCCGAACACCAGCGCCCCGTCGTCGGGCACGACGCCGTCGGCACCCCACGTTCGGCGAGCACGTCGCCGTCGACCAGGGGCGACACGTCCGCCACCGGGGATCCGTCGGTGAGGTGCTGATAGGTTGGCATTTCGGTGAGCATCGCCAGCGGCGTCAGGTCGGCATCGACGAAGACCAGGTCGTACTCGGCCTCCGCCGCGCTCAGCCGGTGAGTGAAGACTCGACCGCCGAGCAGCGAGGGCAGCCAGACCCACCGCCCGTCGGCGAGCGGCAGAACCGGCCCGGGGTGCTCGTCGAGGATGCCGGCGAGCAGGTCCTTCCTGTCCGAGCCGAGATCGATGCCGTCGCCGGCGAGCACGTCCGAGAGCTCGTCCTCGCTCAATGGACCGTGTGACGAAAGGGCGCTGACAACGGCGGCGGCGATCGTCTCGTGGGGCGCGGCGAACATTGCACGGAGGATACCGGCCGGCACGGGACCGG
>JBIOVW010000811.1:0-9369 GCA_044867945.1 Nakamurella sp.
GGCAGCGACATGCCCAACGCCTCGGCCGCGCTGGCCATCGTGTTCGCCGTGTACATGCCGCCGCATGCGCCCTCGCCGGGGCAGATGGCCTTCTCGATCTCGGTCAGCCGGTCTCGGCTGATCTTCCCGGCCAGGCACGCGCCGACACCCTCGAACGCGTCGATGATGGTGACCGTCTCGCCGTCCAGCTGCCCGGGCAGGGTGGAGCCTGCATAGAGGAAGACCGCGGCGATGTCGAGCCGGGCGGCGGCCATCAGCATGCCGGGCTCGGACTTGTCGCAGCCGGCCAGCAGCACGCCGCCGTCCAGCTGCTCGGCCCGGAACACGGTCTCCACCGAGTCGGCGATGACCACTCGGCTGACCAGTGAGTAGTGCATGCCGCTGTGGCCCATGGAGATGCCGTCGGAGACGGAGATGGTACCGAACTCCAGCGGATACCCGTCGGCCTCGTGCACGCCCTGCTTGGCGGCCTTGGCCAGCCGGTCCAGCGACATGTTGCACGGGGTGATCTCGTTCCACGAGCTGGCCACCCCGATCTGCGGCTTGCGCCAGTCGTCGTCACCCATGCCGACCGCGCGGAGCATGCCGCGGGCGGGCGCCCGCTCGATGCCGTCGGTGACGATGTGGCTGTGCGGCTTGCGGTGCTGCTTACGGTGCTGATCGGGGGCGGCGGCGTCACTCATGGTGCGACCCTACGTCCGCCCGGAACGCGGCGAGAACTCAGTCACAACGGGCACCGGGCGGGTCCGATGAGGCCTCCAAGGTCCATAGGCTGATCGACGCCGGCACCCGACAGGAGGACTCCACCGATGGCACTCGCGCCCGCACCTCGCATTGCCATCGCCTGTCAAGGTGGCGGCAGCCACACCGCGTTCACGGCCGGGGTGCTCTCCCGGTGGATGGCGCACGACGTGCTGGACCGGTACCGCGTCGCTGGGCTGTCGGGCACCTCCGGCGGGGCCATCTGCGCGCTGCTGGCCTGGTCCGCGCTGGTGGAGGACAAGCCGGACCTCGCCAGAGAACGCCTGGCGTCGTTCTGGGCGGCCAATTCGGCCCGCACCCCAGCGGAGATGGTGCTCAACGAGATGATCCTGGCCGCGTCCCGGGTCGCCCACTACGTGGCCGCCCCGGCGGTCAGCCCGTACAACACCCCGACCTCGGTGATGTCCCTGGAACATCTGCGCGGACTGCTGGAGCAGACGCTGGACTTCCCGTCGGTCACGGCGCGGGCCGCGGCGGCCGGCGACGACGCGCCGCTGCTGCTGCTCGGTGCGGTCGACGTGCTGTCCGGCTCGTTCAAGGCGTTCAGCAGTCACGACGGGGAGATCAGCGCCGACGCGGTTCTGGCTTCCGCCGCCATCCCGCATCTGTTCCGGTCGGTGCCGGTCGACGGCAATCTCTACTGGGACGGCCTGTTCTCCCAGAACCCGCCCGTCGGCGACCTGCTGTACGCGGACCCGGACGAGATCTGGGTGATCCAGATCAACCCGACCGAGCGGGTCACCGAGCCGACCAGCGTGATGGAGATCGAGGACCGGCGCAACGAGCTCGGCGGCAACCTGTCGCTGTACCAGGAGCTGAACTTCATCGAGCAGATCGACAAGCTGATCGAGCGGGGAGCGCTGCGCACCGACACGTACCGGCAGGTCACCGTCCGGATCCTGGAGATGAGCCGGCCGCCGTCGTCGGAGCGGCTCGGGTACGCGTCCAAACTCAACCGGGACGCCCGGTTCCTGCGTTCGTTGATCGAGCAGGGTGAGGAGCAGGCCGGGGAGTTCCTGGCCGCACTGCGGTTCGAGCAGGCCTGGGACGCCGGCGACCTCGAGGCCGTCATCGGCTTCTTCGCCGACGACGCCGCGATGTTGTCGGCCGATCCGTTCACCGCGCTCCCGCTGACCCGGGATCCAGGGGTGCGACGCGAATTCATCGCCCGGCGACTCGGCGCGGGTGTGCGGTTCGACCACAGCCGCAAGCAGATCGTCAAGCGCAACCACGTCAAGTGGCGGGTGCGCGCCGTCCTGGACGGTCAGCGGGTCGAGGGCATGGCCGTCGCCGACTTCCGGGACGGCAAGGTGGTCCGCTTCTCGCTGGGTACCTTCGACATGTTCCCGCTGGAGCCGGAGGACTGAGCGCGTCCCGCCCCGCCCTCATTCGCTTCCACGAAGAGCAGTTCTGGAGTCGGTCCCAACCATGACCATGATCGGATTCCCGCCGGACCCGGCCGACCGCTGGTCGCTGGCCACCTGGCAGAACGCCCCTGCCAACCGTTGGTCGTTCCAGCACATCCGTGAGGTTGTCCCCACCGCCCGGGTGTCCCGCGGCTCCGCCCCCGCCATGCCGCTGCCGATGGCCGGTGGGTTCGATGCGGAGCAGTCGGTCTGGCGGCTCGACGGCCGGTGGTCGACGGTGGCGCAGGTCATCGCGGACACCTACACCGACGGTTTCCTGGTGCTGCACCGGGGGCAACTGGTCACCGAGCAGTACCCCGGCGGCATGCCGGCGGATCGCCCGCACATCCTGATGTCGGTGTCCAAGTCCGTGGTCGGCTGCCTGGTCGGCGTCCTGGCCGACGAGGGCGCGATCGACGTCCGGACCGCCGTCGACGTCTACCTGCCGGAGCTGTCCGCGTCCGGGTACCGCGGGGCAACCGTGCGGGACGTGCTGGACATGCGGTCCGGGGTGACCTTCTCCGAGACCTATCTGGATCCCAGGGCCGAGGTACGACAGCTGGAGCAGGTCGTGGGCTGGGCCCCGCGCACCGACCCGGATCTGCCCACGTCGATGTACGAATATCTCGCGACGCTCAAGGCCGACCGCGCGCACGGCGAGGCGTTCGAGTACCGGTCCTGTGAGACGGACATCCTCGGTTGGCTCTGCGAGCGGGCGACCGGCACCCGGCTGCCCGACCTGCTGTCGGCCAAGCTGTGGTCCCGGTTGGGCTGCGAGCAGGACATGGACGCGGCGGTCGACCCGGCCGGGGCGGTGTTCGCCGACGGCGGCCTGTCGGCGACTCTGCGGGACCTGGGCCGGTTCGGGCAGATGCTGCTGTCCGGCGGTGTCGCGCAGGGCGAACAGGTGGTACCCGCCTGGTGGATCGCAGACAGCTACGCCGGTGCCGCCGACACCCGGGAGGTGTTCGCCGCCTCCGGCAACGGGACGTGGTTGCCCGGTGGTGGCTACCGCAACCAGTTCTGGCTGCCCGGTGGTCGAGAGGTGCTGCTGTGCCTGGGCATCCACGGACAAATGATCTGGGTGGAGCCGGCCCGTGAGCTGGTGGTGGTCAAGGTTTCGTCGTGGCCGCTGCCGCAGGAGCCGTCCCTGTTGTTGGACACCTTCGCCGCGATCGACATGATCGGCTTCCAGCTGGACCTGGGGGCGGGGCTGGTCTGATCTGAGCGCGGGGCGCGTCGGGCGCCGGCCCATGCCGGCCCAGCTCGCCGCGCTGATCCAACCGTCACTGTGGCGCCGGATTCGTCCGGTTTGGTGACGCGATGATCAGCGCGGCCGCGGCACGGCCTGCTTCGCCGGCGAGACCCGCGCTTCTGCGCCCGATCTGGCCGGTTCGGCACGGGCTTGATCAGCCCACCGCGCTGGCATCCTTGCGCCGGTGCCGGCACTTGGTCCGGCGGACGAACGGTCAGCTCAGTAACTGGACTTGACCCCGACGGACGTCGTCGGGACCACGAACTCCGTGCCCACCGGCACTCCGGTGTACTGGCCCCGGATCGAGTCGATCAGCCGGCGGGCGCGGGCGGTCAGCCTCGGCTTGCCCGACGGTGCGTCCCCCACCGGCGCGGCCTTGGACGCCGCCGGCGAGATGAGATCGGGGGTGCTGGGGACCTCGTCGGGGGGTTCCGCCGCCTCGGGCACCTCAGGATCCTCGGTCTGCAGCCGCCCTTTGGTCACCAGCACGCCGAGATCGGCACCCTTCCAACGGTAATCGCCCGTTCCATAGATGCGCAGGAAGAAGCACTCGCTCTCGTTCTGCAGCTGGTGCCAGTCCAGCGCGGCGCGGCGGAAGTGCAGCTCCTCGTTGTCGTCGAAGTACCACTGGCCGGTCCGGGCGGCCGCGGTGATCTCCTCCACGTCCGGTGAGATCTCCTTGATCACCATCTGCGACCATACGTCCACCGCAGCGAGATCCTCCCAGCGCTGGTTGATCTCGTCGACGTCCAGTTCGAAGTCGACCCCCATGTACTCCAGCAGATGGAAAAGGAACAACGGCATGTCCGAATACGCGCCGGCGGTGACGTTGGTGATCGACGACGCCCCGGAGATCCGCGGGTTCAGCTCGCCCAGGTACACCTCGTCGGAATCCAGGTCGACCAGGACGTCCACCTCGAAGAAGCCCTTGTAGCCCTCGCCGGCGAGTCGGTCGCCGAGACGGCGCACCAGCTGCGTCGCCTTCTCCCGGCGCAGTCCGGTGAGCACCTCCGGGTACATCTCGTTGCCGCACCAGCCGCCCTTGTACGGGGTGAGTTCGGCATGCCCGACGAGTTCGGACATGAACGGCCCGACGACGGTGCCGTGCCGGGTCAGCACCGCCTCCACCGCGATGCCCCGGTTGTTGATCCTTTTCATGATCTTCTGCTGCTGGCCGACCATGTCGTCCGCGTTACGGTCCCAGTCCTCCTGGCCGGACAGGAAGAAGGTGGTCTTGCCCGAATCGCCGTATGGCGTCTGCAGCACCACGTCGCTACCGAGGCCGGCCGCGGTGCACTGCTCCACCAACTCGGTCCAGGACGAGACCGACGTCAGGATGTTCGGCACGCTGGCCGCCCCCGCCTCGTTGCCCAGCCGGGTGGTGACGATCTTCGAGTCCAGGTGCTCGCGCAGCGCCGCGGACGGCAGGATCAGGTCATAGCCGAGTTCGGTGCAGATCTTCTCGGTCTCCTCGTCGAAGAAGACCATCGCCACCTTGGGTCGGCCGCCGCTCCGCTGCATGTACGCGCGAACCTCGGCATGCTGCAGCAGGTAATTGTTGATCTCCTCGCCGCTCTCGAACTCGACGTACGGCTTGTCCCTGGGCGTGAAGACGCGCGGGTGAGCGCCGTCCCATGCGTCGTAATAGGTGATGTACTCGAAATTCCGCACCCAGCGGTCGAGGCCGAGCAGGTTGAACGGGGTGGCGCCGATGAAGAACACCGGCGTCGTGTTGGTCCGGAAGTAGTGCCGGATCTCGGCGATCCCCTTCAGCGGCCGCTGACCGAAGGGCGCCGCCGCGGCCGAGGTGCTCTGCTCGCTCATGACGCCACCCTTCCAGGGCACCTCGCAAGCTCGGTCACCCTGTGAAGGGCGCCGCCCCGGTAACGAAGATTCGCTCGCTGGCGCTCGCTCATGGCCTTGATCGTGGACTACGGGTGCGCGGGCGGCAACAGGGGGTCGATCCAGGCTCTGCCGAGACGAACAGCGCACCTACCACGAATGAGAGCCACACCAGCCGTCATCGAGACAAATGACTTCTGGTGTGGCTCGCCGGCATTGCGGCGCGGACCCAAGCGATTCACCCCGCGCCCGACATGGGCATCACATCAGGTTGTCGTCCTGCTTCGCGCCATTCCAAGGCCCGCCAAGCGGGACATACCCATCGCCGACATGCCCAGACCGCACACGACGATCGCCGCGCCGACGATGATGTTGCTCCACATCATCCCCGCCGTGGTGGTGATGCCCTGCACCAACCAGGGAGCGACGATCAACCAGGCGCCCATCACCGGGAGCACCCAGGTCATGCCGTGTGTCCGCGAATACGACGCGGCCATCCCGGCACCCAGCATGGCGACGATCAGCCCGATGATCAGGTCGTTGACGGCCAGCGCGCCTGCTTGGTCGGCGAACCCGATGATCCAGGGCGACACGGCCGCATACGTGCCGGCCAGCACGATCAATCCCTCGACGGTCCACGCGCGCGGCGTTTCGGCGACGAGTTCGTAGCGCTCCCGGAGAGCCACGATGTCGGGGTGCTGGCTCATCGCGAGCCGTTGCGATGTTCCCTCCGCAGCCATCCAGACCACCTCCTTGTGGGACGACGAGACACCATCAAAGGTACGCCGATCCGCACATTCGGGTGCCGCGCGCGACCCGGGATTCCCTTGCACCCGAACGTGTTCCGCGGTTCGTGCGGGTCAGGTGGCCGGCTCGACGACCCGGCGCGGACGAACCGGCCGGCGCCCCTCCGCTCCGATCGCGTGCGGGCCGGCCCGCCCGGCGACGGTCTCCGGGCGGCGCACGGGGCGTGCCCCGGCCGGCGGGGGGATGATGGCAGGCGAGCCGGTGCCGGGACCGGCCGACTGCGGAAGGACGGGCTGTCGACCAATGGTGCTGGGCGGGGGTCGGCGGCGTGGGCTGAACCCGTTCCCCCGCGCGCTTCCGCCGCCCCGGCCGCCGGACACCGACGCGCCGATCCCGCTGACGGTCTACGGGATCAACGAGCCGATCCCCGGGCCACGCTGGCAGGCACTGTTCGCGGCCACCTGGGCCGGGTACCGGCGGTGGTACCTGCAGCGGGACGTTCGACCGCGGCCGAGCCTGACGCTCGCGCAGGACAAGCTGGGCACCCACATGCCCGAATTGATGCCGACCTACCTGCGGATGGTCGCGTTGACCGACGCGGCCGTCGCTGACCTTGGATTGCCCGACGACGACGTGGCCGCCCGGATGCTCACGCTGTGGGACCCGCCGCGATTCCTTCCCGGCTGTTCGCAGGCGGTGATCACCGGGCCGGAGATCGCGCTGTGCCGCAACTATGACTACTCGCCCGCCCTCTGGGAGCGCGTGCTGATCTCGACCTCGTTCACCGGTCGCCGGGTGATCGGTAACGGGGACTGCCTGTGGGGGCTGACCGACGGGATGAACGACGAGGGCCTGGTGGTGTCGCTCAGCTTCGGTGGGCGACGGGGATCCGGTCCGGGATTCGCGGTATCCCTGGTGGTCCGGTACCTGCTGGAGGTGGCCGCGACCACCGAGCAGGCGCGGGAGATCCTGACCCGCATGCCGGTGGCGATGGCCTACAACCTGACGGTGGTCGACGCATCGAAAAAGGTGATGACTGCCTTCGTGGCGCCCGGCCGCGAACCGGAGTTCAGCGATTCCCCGATTGCCACCAATCACCGCGGCGAGGTTCCGGACAGCATCGAGCACGCGCAGCAGTTCGCCAGTGTGCCGCGACGGGAGCGGCTGGCCGAGTTGGTCGCGGCCGACCCCGGCCCGACCGAACTGGTCAGCGCGTTCCTCAAGCCGCCGCTGTATTCGACCCATTACTGGCGGGCGTTCGGCACCGTGTACACCGCGCTGTACCGACCGGAAGTCGGGACCGTGCACCTGTTCTGGCCGGGCAAGAGCTGGCGACGCACGTTCGACGATCACGACGGCACCGTCGATGTGGTGCTGCACCCGGACTGAACCCCGGTCGGGCCAGGCGGCGTTCCCGGCTATCGCCGCTCCCGGCGGAAGTACAGCGTGTTCTCGGCGTCCGGTTCGCTCGACATCAGCGTGAATCCCGCGGCGACCGCGCAGCGCCGGCTGGCCGTGTTGTCGCTGTCGATCCCGCAGTAGAAGGCCTCGACGTCGGTCAACTCGGGGCGCGCGATGACCGCCTCCAGCAGGGCCCGACCGAATCCGCGGCCCCAGCGCTGCGGATCGACCGCGTACATCAACGACGCCGCTCGGCGCGGGTCGATGAGCTCGACCGGCCCAGCGTCCGGGCCGTCCTGCCGCAGCCAGCGGTCCTGCACCGAGCACGCCAGGTACGCGATCGGCACGCCGGCGGAGTCGTCGACGACCCAGCCGTACGACCGCAACGTCGTCATCCCCTGGTACTCCTCACCCACCCGCTGCGGGACGAGTCGCACCTCCCGACGGATCCACGCCGGTCCGCCCAGCCAATGACGAGTCTCAGGGTGCTCGAACCAGTGCTCGATCTGATGGGCGCCGGCCGCGGTGAGCGGACGAAACGTCAGCCGGTTCGGCTCAGTCACGACACGGAATCTGAAAGGATGCAGTTCTTCTCCAGCTCGCTGATCATGAGATCAACTCCCTGCGCCTTCAGCGCTGTCGATTGGCCGATTGACGACGACGGTCCGAGCCGTCAACCGCCATCGCAGCGAATCCGGCGGCGCTCGCCGACAACCCAAGCACACCGTCCGCGACCGGCCGGCGCGCCCACGTCCGGCTCTCGATGACCGCAACGACCCGTCGACGTCACCCCACCATGCGACCGGCCTCCGCTCGCCCGCTGTTGTAACCGGCGACATAATCCTGGGCCAGGCGGAGCGTCACGGCCGGATCGGCGGCCGCCGGCAGGCTCAAGGGGTGGTTGTTGATCCCGGCCGCGTGCCCGGCCACGACGGCGCCGGTCCGCAGCTTGAGGGTGTCGGTAAATCCCTCGATGAAGCCCGGTTCGCGTCCGACGGTGGCCAGAGATTGGTCCAGGCTCAGATCGGCGGCCAGTGCGGCGGCGATCCCCGCCTGCTTGTCCTGGACGGACTGTCGTTGCCCCTCCTCGTTCGCCTGTATGGCTACCGCCCGCTTCTTCGCGTCGCCGAGGCCGGTCAAGTCGGTCGGCTTCCCGCCCCTGGCCAACTTGACGAATCCCTCGTAGTCGGTGTCCTCCGCCTTACGCTTGCGGGACCGCTTTTCCTCGCTGACTTTGAAGTGTTCTTTGAGTTCGACCTCCTCGCGCTCGGGTGAGCCGGCCCGAATCTTTTCCCGGTCCTTCCTCGAAAAATGCTCCTGCAGTACCTTGGTGCTGCGCACCATCATGTCATTCCGGCGACCGCGTTCGTCCAGTTCCGCCTCGCGCTCGCTTCGCGCCGTGCTGACGGGCGTTTGCTTGACCTCATACTGCTTCCGCGCCGTCGAGGTGATCTTCCGGTGGCTGAATTCGTTGAACTGGTGTACCGGGTAGGTCGACTTGACAGCCTCGCCATAGGTGTCCGTGACATGGCTGTAGATCACTTCGGAGGGGGTCTTTCCGACAGAATTCTGATCGACGATCCGGGTGGTCCCGGGACCGGACGGAAATGTGTCGGCAAGACTCTTGCCGTAGAACGGGTTGCCCGTCAACCATTCTGCCAGGCTTCCGAAGTGCTTGCCCGCTCCCTGATTGCAGGCCTTGCACATCTTCATCAGGTTGCCCATGTTGTGCGAATAGGCGCTGAGGCCCTCCTCGTTCAATTTGAATGTGCGGTCCGGTCCGGTGCCCTTGACGATGAAGTAGCTCTCCACCGGGGTCGGTGTGTTACCGGCCTTGGTCGCGGCGCTGTGCAGTCCGTCGAAGATGGTGGGGTCGGCGCTCATCGCGTCGGCCAATCGGAGCAGCCGTTCCTTGATCAGTTTCAACGGCTGGGCGTGGTCCGTGTCCATCATGTT
>JBIOVW010000812.1:0-3267 GCA_044867945.1 Nakamurella sp.
CCAGGACAGGACCGCCTCCACCCCGCGGTCGATCAACCCGGCGAGCAGGTAACACAAAGGCCCGAGAACAGCCAGCAGGATGATCACCTGCACCCAGTACGACTGGCCGGCGATCCACGATTCGACCGCGTCCACCACATCGAGCACGGCCTGCCACATGCCCTGCAGGGTACGCAGCGGCGCCACCATAAGGTGGGCGTCATGCTCGCCGTCTACGCCGACGCTCCGCATCCGGACGACCCGCTGGCCGGGGTGGGGGTCGGCGAACGACCCGAACCCGAGGTGCCGGACGGCTGGTCACACGTCCGGGTGCGGGCGGCCTCATTGAACCGGCACGACCTGTGGACGCTGCGCGGCGTGGGCATCAAGCCGGACCGGTTCCCGATGATCCTGGGCTGCGACGGCACCGGTGTCACCGACGACGGCCGGGACGTCGTGCTCTACCCGATCATCGGCCAACCGGGCTGGGCCGGCGACGAGACCATGGACCCGAAGCGCACCCTGCTCACCGAGAAGCACCAGGGCACGTTCGCCGAGTACGTCATCGTGCCGACCCGGAACCTGCTGCCGTTACCGCCGTCGATGACGCACGAGACCGCCGCGGTGCTGGGCACGACCTACCTGACCGCGTACCGGATGCTGGCCACCCGCAGCGGCCTGCCCGGTGGGTCGACGATCCTGGTGCAGGGCGCCACCGGTGGCGTCTCCACCGCGTTGATCCAGCTGGGCCGGGCGCTGGGCATGCGCGTCTGGGCGACCTCCCGCACCGAGGCGGGTCGGGCCCGGGCCGCCGACCTGGGGGCACACGACGTCTTCGAAACCGGGGCACGTCTGCCGGAGCGGGTGGACGGCGTCTTCGAGTCCGTGGGCAAGCAGACCTGGGCGCACTCCATGCGGGCGGTGCGGCCCGGCGGCGTCGTCGTCTGCTGCGGCGCGACCAGCGGCCACGACCCGTCCGCCGACCTGCAGCGGCTGTTCTTCCTGCAGATCTCGGTGATCGGCTCGACCATGGGCACGTTGGATGAGATGCGCCGGCTGATCGCGCTGTGCGACACCACAGGCCTGAAGCCGGTGGTGGATCGGACGTACCCGCTGGCCGAGGGCGCGCAGGCGTTGCGGGACCTGGAGGAGGGCAACCCGGGCAAGCTGGTGCTGCTCGCCTGACCGCAGAGTCGATCCGCGATGGACGGACGGTCGACCGGTCCGCTGGTCGGAGTGCTCGCAGCGACCGCGTCGTCGGTCACGGCGAACAGCATCGTCGCGATCGCGGTCCCCTGGCTGGTGCTGGAACGCACCGGCAGTGCCGCGCTGGCGGGGCTTGCCGGGGCCGCGGCCATCGCCCCGATCGTGTTCTCGGCGGTGTTCGGCGGAGCATTGATCGACCGCATCGGCAAGCGGCGGACCTCGATGATCGCGGATGCCCTCAGCGCCTCGGCGGTGGCCGCGCTCCCGCTCGTCGACGCCACGGTCGGGCTGAGCGTCGGACTGGTGTTGGCCCTCGTCGCCCTCGGCGCGGTGTTCGACAGTCCGGGCGCTGCGGCCCGGGAGGCGCTGCGCCCGGATGTCGCGCGCCGGGCCGGCGTTCCCCTGGCCCGGGTCAACGCCTGGGGGGAGGTCGCCGAGAACGTCGGCTATCTGGCGGGACCCGCGCTGGCCGGGTTGCTGCTGGCGGTCGTCGGAGGGTTCGGCACGGTGTGGGTGGCCGCGGCCCTGTTCACGCTCGCCCTGATCGTCACCTGGTTCCTGGTGCCCGCGCACCTGTCGGTTCGGCCGGCGGCGGAGCCGTACCTGCGCTCCGTGCTGGCGGGTGTCCGGTTCCTGCTGCGGGACCGGACGCTGCGAGCCGTCACGGCGACCGCTGCGGTGATCTGGCTCTTCCTGCTGCCGTTCGAGACCGTCGTGCTCAACGCCTATCTCAACGAATCCGGGCAGGTCGTGGCGTTCGGGGGGATCCTGGCCGGCTACGCCGGCGGCGCTATCGGCGGCGCCCTGTTCTACGGGGCGATCGCGCACCGCATCCCGACGCACATCGCCCTGGTCGCCGCGCTCGCCCTGGCCGGGTTGTCGCTGGGTGCGTTCGCGGTGCTGCCGTCGGTGGCGGTGATGGTGGCGCTGGCCCTGGCCGCCGGCATCGCCACCGGACCGATCAACCCGCTGTGTGCGGTGATCATCCAGTCCCGCACCCCGGAGCGGTTCCGCGGCCGGGTGATCGGCTCGTACACCGCGCTCGCCCTGGCCGCCGGCCCGCTCGGCCTGCTCGTCTTCGGGCCGATGGTCGACACCTACGGTCCGGCAGTGGGTTTCGCGGCCATCGGCGGCGGTTGCCTGCTCGCCGCACTGATCGCGGCGGTCGCTCCCGGCCTGCGCGGGCTGGGCCGGCCGCCACGGCACAACGACCCACTCGCCGACGTCGCGGAATGATCAGCGCGGTCCGAGCAGCGTCACGATCAGGATCCGGTCGATCGTGGTCAGGAACGCCACGACCCGCGGGGCGCACCACAGCACGCCCAGCCCGACCAACCCGAAAACCACCATGGCCGGCCAGGTGTCGATGAAGAAGTCCGGCCACAGCTGGGTGCCCCGATGGATGCTGCCGTCCCAGGCAACCTGTTCGGGAAGGTACGGCCGCCAGATCGGGTAGGTGACCGCCCCGAGACCGGCGCTGTAGAAACCGATCGCCAACGAGAACGTCAGCGGCGCCAGGACGATCTTGATGCAGAAGTACGCCACCGCCCGCCAGGCCGCCGGATCCCGCAGCACGGCGCCGATCGCCGCGATCGGGCCGCCGCGGCGGGGTGTGGTCCAGGGCGGGGCGGCGGTCGGCAGGTCGAGCAGGGCCAGCGCCATCGACCGCTGCACCAGGCCACCGAACCGGGCGACCAGCAGCGCCAACACCAGGATGAGCACCCCGATGTAGATGACGGCCAGGCCGATCCCGACCGCGAGCAGGGTGACCACCAGGACGAAGAAGGCGATGGCCGGCACGAGATCGACCACCGCGTACACGAGTTCGGCCCAGGCCCGGGGTGAGGTCAGGCCGACTCCGGTTCGAGGCCGGCTCATGGCGGGTGCGGCGTCGAACCGGGTGGCTGCGACTGTGCTCATGCCTCGATCGTTCGCCTCTGCGCGGCCGGCGCCCAGCGGGCAGGGCTGCCGCTTGGGGGTGGGGTTAGGCCCACCCCCACGGATGAACCTGGATTGCGCGTTCACTCGCCGGGGAGGTCGCGGTAGGGACCGCCCTTGCGGGCGGCCCCCCGCACAGATCCC
>JBIOVW010000813.1:0-5469 GCA_044867945.1 Nakamurella sp.
GACGGCCAAGGCCGGGACGCCCGCGGCGGCGGCGCCGGTGACAAGGTCCGTGCCGAGCCCGCCGCGGGCGCCGACGACCAGCAGCCGAATCGTGGCCGACACGTCAGCGGTCGATCGCGGATCGGGCCTTCAACGGCTCCCACCAGTCCCGGTTGTCGCGATACCAGGCGATGGTGTCGGCCAGTCCCTGGTCGAACGGGACCTGCGGCTCGTACCCGAGCTCGGCGGTGATCTTGCCGTGGTTCACCGAGTAACGCTGGTCGTGCCCGCCACCACGCGGGTCGACGATCCGTTCGATGAACGATTCGTCCCGCCCGGTCGCCTCGACCAGCTTGGTCGTCAGCTCCGCGTTGGTCAGCTCGGTGCCGCCGCCGACGTTGTAGACCTCGCCGGCCCGGCCGCCCTCGAGGACCAGGGCGATCGCACGGCAGTGGTCGTCGACGTGCAGCCAGTCGCGGACCTGCTTGCCCTCGCCGTACAGGGGCACCTTCTCGCCGTCCATCAGGTTCGTGACGAACAGCGGGATGACCTTCTCCGGGAACTGGTACGGCCCGTAGTTGTTGGAGCAGCGGGTGATGGTCACCGGCAGCTGGTGGGTCTTCGCGTACGCCCGGGCCAGCAGGTCGGATCCCGCCTTGGACGCCGAATACGGGGAGTTCGGCTGCAGCGGTTCGTTCTCGTCCCAGGAACCGGACTCGATCGACCCGTACACCTCGTCGGTGGAGACGTGCACGAACCTGGTCAGCTTGGTGTCCAGCGCCGCCTGCAGCAACGTCTGGGTGCCGAGCACATTGGTCAGCACGAAGTCGGCACCACCCAGGATGGACCGGTCCACGTGCGACTCGGCGGCGAAGTGCACGACCGCGTCGGCCTTGCCGACCAGGTCCCGGACGACCTCGGGGTCGCAGATGTCGCCCTGGACGAAGTCGTACCGCTCGGAGTCGGCGACCGGCTCCAGGTTGGCCAGGTTGCCCGCATAGGTGAGCTTGTCCAGGACGGTGACCTCGGCCCCGGCCAGGCCGGGATAGGCGTCGGCGAGCAGATGCCGGGTGAACGTCGAACCGATGAAGCCTGCTCCACCGGTCACCAGGATGCGCATGGGGACGCATTCTGCCCCACGCCTGCCGTTCCCTGACGCATGGCGGCGCCCGCGGGCCGTCCCCGGCCGACCGATCTGTCCGAGCGACACCCAAGGTCACCGGAATCTCAGGTGTCCACCGCTACCCTGACCAGAATCCGACTGACGGAACCCGGAGGCGGACCCAGGGCAACCCGGGTCGGGGCGAGGACGTCCTTGTTCTCGGGCCCAGGCGGCCGCGAATCGGCCGCATGTCGACAAGGGCAGTGAACCTGCAGAGGGTGTGAAGGGCAGCGCATGACGAAGTCGGATCACCCCGATCCGGGACGGGGGCCTCGCCGTTACGGCCCGAGCTCGTCGAATCCCCCGACGCCGCGCAGCACTCCGGGAATCCCGGCCGACTGGCCCACGCAGGCCTGGTCGCAGGCCGGGCCCGCGCCGACCCGCCGGATGCCGAGCCAGCCGAGCGCGCCGGCCCCGTCGTCTGGTTACCGCCCGATGTCGGCGCAGGTGTCCCCCGCCTTCCAGGGATCGTCACCGCCCGGCGGTCCGCCCGCCGGCCCACCCCCCGGTGGCCACGGTGGCGGATCCGGTGACGGCGAGCCACGCCGCACCAATCGGAGTCTGCTGATCACCAGGATCGTGGCGGTGGTCGCGGCGTCTGTCGTGCTGATCGGGGCCGGGGTCGCCTACGCCTTCACCGACACGCTGCAGTCCGTCAGCGGCACCTCCGACGCCGCCGGCAACGCCGGTGACGCAGGCGTGATCTCCGCGGAGGGCCTGACGTTCCTGCTGGTCGGCTCGGACGCGCGCACCGACGCGGACGGCAACCCGCTGTCCGCGGAGGAACTGGCCCAGGTGGGCACCGAGGACGACGGCGGCGGCCTCAACACGGACACGATCATGCTGGTGCACGTGCCGCAGGGCGGCGGCCGGGCGACCGCGGTCTCCATCCCCCGCGACACCTGGATCGGCACCAGGGTGACCAATCAGATCGTCGGCCCCTACGGCGACGGGAGCGAGGGGCCCTACCAGCCGAACAAGGTCAACTCCTTCTACTCCACCGCCAAGACCTACACCGAGGAACTCCTGGTCAGCCAGGGCGTCACGGACCAGGCGCAGATCGAGCGGGAGTCGAACGAAGCCGGCCGGACCATGCTGATCCGGGTCATCCAGGCCTTCTCCGGGCTCAAGGTCGATCACTATGCCGAGGTGAACCTGCTCGGCTTCTACCTGCTGTCCAACGCCATCGGCGGTGTCCCGGTCTGTCTGAACGCACCGGTCGACGACCCCTGGTCGGGCGCCAATTTCCCGGCCGGTGAGCAGGAGGTCTCCGGCACCGCCGCGCTGGCTTTCGTCCGGCAGCGGCACGGTCTGCCGGCCGGCGATCTGGACCGGGTCGGGCGTCAGCAGGCCTTCCTGCGGGGGGCGGCCGACAAGATTCTCTCCGTCGGGACCCTGACCGATCCCGGCCGGCTCAACGACCTGATCAGCGCGGTCGACCGGTCGGTCGTCTTCGACACCGGCTTCGACGTGCTCACCTTCGCCGAACAGATCACCAACCTGTCCTCCGGCAACATCAACTTCGAGACACTGCCGACCACCGGCGCGGAGACGTCCACCAACAAGGACGCGCTGGCCACCGATCCGGCGCAGGTGTCGGCGTTCTTCCAGGCCATCGTGGGGGGTAGCGGCGGTGCCGAAGCGGGCACATCGGCGGACGACGCCGCGGTGGATCCCTCAGCGGTGACTGTCGACATCAACGACGGCACGGTCGCCGACGGAGTGACCGCGTACGCCTCCGAGCTCGTCAACGACGGCGGATTCACGCTGGGTTCGCTGGGCGTCATCGCCGGCACCCGCAACGGCAACGAGCAGGCGACGACGGTGTTCCACTACTCCGGCGACGAGGCGTCCGCCCAGCGGGTGCAGTCGGCGTTCGGCGGGATCGGCAGGCTGGTCAACGACTCCTCGGTGCAGGCCAGCCACGTGCTGGTGCTGGTGGGCACCGACCTCGACGTGCCTTCCGGCCTGCGCGGCGCCGGCGCCGCCTTGGTCGGCGTGCCGGCGGCGCAGGTCGCACCTGTCCAGGCGGCCGCGTTCACGGCGGCGGTTCCCTGCGTGAATTGACGTCGCCCGAGCTTGCGAGGGCGCCATTCGGCACGTCGCCCGAGCTTGCGAGGGCGCCATTCGGCACCGCCCGGCAGCCCGCGAGTCCCGCTCGAACGGGTCGAGATGATGTCCCACGACATGCTCCGCCGCATCCGTCGTCGGGCCGAAGGGAAGGCACCGGTCCCGGCGGCCGGGGCGGAGCCCAGAATCGTGGCATGACCGACGCGACCGAGCACATGCTGACCCCGCGCCGACCCGGCGGGATCGCCGCGGCGATCCTGCACCGGCTGGCGGAGGACGACCCGCACCGCCCCCGGCTGGTCTGGTACGGCGAGGGACGCACCGAACTGTCCACCGCGTCCCTGACGAACTGGGCGGCCAAGACGGCCGGGTACCTGGTGGACGAGTTGGGCGCCGAACCCGGGGACACCGT
This sequence comes from Nakamurella sp., assembly GCA_044867945.1. Classification (GTDB taxonomy): domain Bacteria; phylum Actinomycetota; class Actinomycetes; order Mycobacteriales; family Nakamurellaceae; genus Nakamurella. The sequence continues at coordinate 3,624 of JBIOVW010000813.1, forward strand.
GGTGTGGCGGGTGCACCGGTCCTGGCAGGGGCTGCCGCTGCTGCTCGGCTGCTGGTGGGCCGGCCTGCTGGTGGCCGACGACGGGTCGTCGGCCGGGGACGCCGTGGCCGCATTCGTCGATGTGGGCGACGAGGCGGCGGTCGATTCGGTCGCGGACGAGGTGGTGGTCGCCACGACCCACCCGCTCGGCCTGGCCGTGTCCGACCTGCCGCCGCGGTGCCGGAACGTCGCCGACGCGGTCCTGCCGCAGGCCGACCGGTTCACCCCGCGAATCGCCGGTCCCGGAGCGGACGCGCCGGCCATGGTCACCACCGGCGGGACGTTGACGGTCGGTGAGGTTCTGCAACTGGTCGCCGGCGCGGCCGCCACCATGGCGCAGGGAGCGGTGCTGCTGTCCGCCGCGACCCCCGACCTGCCCGACGGGGTGTGCACCGGCGCGCTGGCAGCGTGGGCGACCGGGGGTGCCCTCGTGCAGCTGGCCTCCGATTCGGTCGATCCCGACCGGGTCGCCGCGGACGAGCGGGCGACAGCGACCCTCGGCCTGGCCGTCGGCGGGCTTCCTCGGGTCGGCTGACCTGCCCGTTCCGTGCGACATCCGCGGCCCCTGCGCCTCTACTATGGCGACCTGGCGGCAGCAGAAGGGCATCGATGGCGTACGTTCTGGGCGTCGATCTCGGCACCTCCTACACGGCGGCGGCCACCGACGACGGCGCGGCCAGCATGCTCGGCCTGGGCAACCGCGCGATGCAGACGCCGTCGCTCATCTATCTGCAGCCCGACGGCTCCATGCTGTTCGGCGAAGCCGCCGAGCGGCGCGGCGCCGCGGATCCGGCCCGGCTTGCCCGGGAGTTCACCCGCTGCATCGGCGATCCGCTGCCGATAGTGCTGGCGGGCACGCCGTTCTCGGCCGACATGCTGACCGCGCGGTTGCTTCGGTGGGTCGTCGACCAGTCGACCGAGCGGCTGGCCGGGCCACCCGCCGGGATCACCCTGACCCACCCGGCCAACTGGAGCCGGATCACCCTCGACCTGCTGGGCCGGGCCGCCGGCCTTGCGGGTGTGCCGCGAGTCAGGTTCTGCCCCGAGCCGGTGGCCGCCGCCATCCACTACGCCACCCGCAACCGCGTTGCCGAGGGCACGCGGATCTGCGTCTACGACCTCGGCGGCGGCAGCTTCGACGTCTGTGTCCTGGTCCGCGAGGGCGACATGTTCCGCATCGTCGGACCGCCGGGGGGCGTGGAGCGACTCGGCGGCAGCGTCTTCGACGAGGCGGTGTTCCGCCGGGTCGTCGCTGAGATCGAGCATGATCCGGCGGCTCAAGCGTTGCTGGCCGACCCCGTGTCCCTGGCCCGCCTGCGGCGGGACTGCATCGAGGCCAAGGAGGCGCTGTCCGCGGACGTGGACACGGTGGTGCCGGTGGCCGTCGGCGGCACCGGACGGTCCGTGCGGGTGACCCGCGGCGAGTTCGAGAGCATGATCCGGCCGCTCCTGGCCGAGACCGTCTCGGCCACCCACCGGACGCTGCGGGCCGCGGGTGCGACGCCCCCGGACATCGCCGCGTTCGTCCTGGTCGGCGGCTCGTGCCGGATTCCGCTGGTCGGCGAGCTGCTGGCCGCCGAGTTCCACCGCCCGGTCGTCCGGGACACCCATCCCAAGCATGCGGTCGCGCTCGGCGCGGCGACGCTGGCGGGACGGGGACCGGTGACGTCAGCGCCCTTCCCGGCACCGTCCTGGTCCGGTCCACCACACGGTCCGCCCAGCGGCCTTCCGCCGGTCGGCGACGTTCCGGCCCCGGCCGGCGGCGGGGCCGCGGCTTCGAAACGCAACCGGATCCTCATCGGCCTCG
>JBIOVW010000814.1:0-3980 GCA_044867945.1 Nakamurella sp.
TGACCCGGCGCTGGGCGAGAACGGCGACCGGCCGGGAGGCCTGCCCCGCCTCCAGCGCCGCGATCAGCTCGCGCGGCGAGCTCAGCCTGACCACGCCGGCGGTCACCTCGGGGGTCGAGGTGTCGAGGGCGAGGACGAGCACGGTGCGCCATCTTACGGTCGCCGCCGTCGCCCGGGGCGCCGTCGCGGAGCCGGGGCGCCGCCGCGGAGCCGGGGCGCGGTCAGAGCAGGCTGTGCTCGTAGGCGAAGGCCGCGGCGGCCGTCCGGGAGCCGACGCCGAGCTTGGCGAAGATGTTGGACAGGTGCCGGTCGACGGTCTTCTTGGACAGAACCAGCGCGGCCGCGATCTCGGCGTTGCTCCGGCCCACCGCCACCAGCCGCAGCACCTGCAGCTCCCGGTCGCTGAGGTCGCCGGGAGCCTCGGTGTGACCGAGCAGCCCGGTCACCTCCCGCAGCGCGGGTGCGGCGCCGAACTCGGCGAAGGTTCGTCGCGCCTCTGTGAGGTACCCGACCGCGGAGGCCTCGTCGCCCAGCAATCGCAGCGCCCGCGCCAGCAGCACCCGGCAGCGAGCGGCTTCGTAGGGCGCCGCCAACCTGGCCCAGCCCGCGAGCCCGGCGCGTGCCGGAACGAGCGCCGCGGCCGGGTCGCCGCGAGCGATGGCGAGTTGAGCCGACGCAAGTGCGGCGGCCGCAAGCAACGCGGAGCAGCCGAACGAGCCCGCCAGCTCGACCAACTCCTGTTCGGCTGCGGCGCCCGCATCGACGTCGCCGGACGCGACCAACACCTCGATCACGGCCGGGAGCAAACCGGACCGCCGGACCGGGTCGGCGACCTCGGCGAGCAACCTGCGGGACGCCGCCACCGCCTCCGCCGGCCGGCCCTGGCCCAACCAGAGCAGGACCCGGCCCGGCTGCGCGGGGTGGCCATGCGCAGAGGCCTCGTCGTATGCCGCGCCCGCCGCGTCGTACGCCCCGCGGAGTCGATGGATCTCGCCGCGCTCGTAGCAGGCCAGCCCGACCGCCGGATGACCGCCGGATGCGGCGTACCTGACGGTGGCCGCATCGAGCTCGGCCAACGCCTCGGCGTATGCGCCGTGCAGCCGCATCAGCTGACCGCGGTGCACGGCGCACTGACCGGTGAACGCCACCAGACCGGGCTGTGCGTCGCACCAGGTGGTGAGCGCGTGCGTCCACTCGCCGGCCCGGCCGAGGTCGGTCACCTCCTGGCACATCTCGATCGACGAGCAGTACACGAGGCCGGAGAACATGGGGGAGACCTCACCGGCGAGTACCCCGACCATCGCCTCGTCGAGCAATCGCAGCCCTTCGGCCACCCGCCCGGAGTGGATCGCGAGCCGTCCCTGGAAGTTCAACCCGACCGCCAGCAGATCCGGTTGGTGAAATCGTCGGGCGATGTCGATGACCTGTGGCGGGCAGACCGCGGCGGCCGCGAACTCACCCTGCTCCATGTGGCCGACCGCTTGCACCGCAAGCAGGTAGCCGCGCTCGACCACCTCGCCCTGCACCTCGTCCAGCAGTCGTCGCGCCCGCGCCACCCATCCGCCCCCGATCGCGGCCTCTCCCCCCTCGTAGAGCACCGTGGCGAGCCAGAGCGCGGAGCGAACCGAAGCGAGCACGTTTCCCTGCCGGTGGTTGGCCTGGAAGGCCCGCTGAGCCGCCTGGACGCAGTCGTTGCGCTGCCCGAGCAGGTACGCGGTGGTCGCCAGGGCGGCGAAATCGCCTGCGGTGAGGTCGGAGTCGTCCACGCCCGACAGGGTCCGGTACGCCGAGACCCACTCGCGCCGTTCGTATGCCTCCCGGGCCAGCCGCAGGTCGTCGACCACGCTCATCGCGCATCCTCTCCGCTCCCGACGATAGCGAGCGCGCGGATCGTGCGAGGTCGGGAGTCAGATAGCGACCGGGGCGCGGTTCCGGCTGCGTTCGGCGATCCTGCCGGCAACGTACGCGGAGTCACGGCCGACGCCCGGCAGCACCATCGAGCTGAACGCATACTGGAAGACCAGTCCGCAGAAGAAGAGCCCGGGCGCCTCGTCCACGACACCGCGGTATTCACGCGGCCAGCCCTGCTCGTCGAAGACGGGCAATTCGATCCATTCGAAGTGGTGCTCGAAGCCCGTGCACCAGATGACCGTCGAGATGTCGAGGACGGTGCCGTCGGCCAGGGTCGGCCTCCCGTCATCGGACACCCCGGTCACCCGCTGCTCCAGCCACCGCACACCCCGTTCGACCAGGTGACGCCTCTTGATCCTGGCCGTAGGGGCGCCGTGGTGGCCGCGGACATACCGCATCACGCTGCGTCCCGGCGGAGTACGGCGCGTCAGCACATGGTTGGCGACCAGCACCATCAACGGAGTGAAGATCCTGTCGCTACCCGAGCCGGGCGCGAACGGCTCGTTCCCGGGATAGCGACCGCACAGCGTCACCTGCGCGCGCTCGGCGACCTCGTAGGCGATCTCGCAGCCGCTGTGCGACGCACCGACCACCAGCGTGGGTCCGTCGCCGATCTGGGACGGCCGCCGGTACGCGGTGGAGTGAAGCTGCCGGATCGACGGGGCCAGCCGTCCGGCGAACTCGGGCACGTGCGGTGTGCGTCCCCGGGTCCCGGTGGCGACCACGACGTTGTCGCTGGTGATCGTGTGCGCACCGAGGTGCGCGGTGAATCCGCCACCCGGTCGGGCCACGAGACGGTCGACCCGGGTCTGCAGCCGCACCGGCAGGTCCATCTCGAGGGCATAGGCCTCCAGATAGTCGGCGACGTCGTCCTTGCCGGGGAACGACCAGGCGTCGCCGGGGAACGGCAGGCCCGGCAGACCGTCGTACTTCGCGGGCGTGAACAGCCGCAGCGAGTCCCAGTGGCAGCGCCAGTTGTCGCCGACCCGCTCGTTGCCATCGACGATCAGGGCCTCTCGGCCGAGCTTCCGCAGGTGGGATCCGGTGGCAAGGCCGGCCTGGCCCGCGCCGATGACAAGGGTTTCGATGTGCTGAGTGGTCATGGGATGCCTCCGTCCGGTCCGGACAACGCTAGGAGCGCACGACGTGCCGCACATCGGGCCGGATACCCACCCGGCCCGGACACCGATGGGTGGATCGACCCACCAGCTTGTTGTCGCTTCGTTAGAATTGCCGGTCGGGCCGCGGATGCCCCGTGGTCAGGGTTGGGAGGCGATCGTGGCCGAGCAGGTCACGTTGGCCGACGTGGCCAGGTGGGCCGGCGTCTCGGTGGCCACCGCATCCCGCGCGCTGCACGGCTCGGCCGGCCGCACCGTGAACCCGGAGCTGCGGGCCAGGGTGCAGGCGGCGGCGGCGGAGCTGAACTATTCCCCCAACGCCAACGCGCAGGCCGTGGTCCGCGGGACCACCACCACCGTCGGGCTGGTGGTGCACGACATCGCCGACCCCTCCGCCGCCGCGCTCGCCGCCGGAGTGATCGCCGCCGCAGCCACCCGGAACCTCATCGTGACCATCTGCCCGACGCTGTCCGATCCGCTGGCCGAGGTGCGGCAGGTCGAGGCGCTGCGCCGGCAGCGGGCCCGCGCGATCATCCTGGCCGGGTCGCGATTCAACGACCCGGAATCCGCGGGCCGGCTCGGCGAGGAACTGATCGGCTACGCGGTGGGCGGCGGGCACGTCGCGGTGGTCGGTCAGCACCGGATGCCGGTGAACACCGTCGAGATCGACAACCTCGGCAGCGCCAGGCGATTGGCCGCCACACTGGCCGGCCTCGGCTACCGGCGGCCGGCCGTGCTGGCCGGGCCGGAGATGATCGCGACGTCCGAGGACCGGGTGACCGGCTTCCGCGAGGGTCTGGCGCAGGCGGGCGTGCCGCTGGCCGAGGAGAACGTGATCGGCGCACCGTTCACCCGCGACGGCGGATACGTCGCAATGACCGAACTGCTCGACCACGCGGACCTGGCTGCCGGCGACATCGACCTGGTCTTCGCGGTCAACGACGTGATGGC
>JBIOVW010000815.1:0-6946 GCA_044867945.1 Nakamurella sp.
TTACGCACGGACCGGACGGCGATGATCACCGGGGCCGTCTCGGTGACCCTGATCCTGGTCGCGCTGGGCGCACCGCTGATCGAAATGCTCTACGGCATCGGCCCTGCCGAGCAGTTCCAGGCCGAACTCGACGCCTCCGGCATGCCCATCGGCCCTGCAGGCGGTGTCTCCGGACAGCACTGGCTCGGGCTCGAACCGGGCCTTGGCCGGGACATCTTCATCCGGCTCGTCTACGGCCTGCGCACCTCGCTGATCATCGCGTTCGCGGCCGCGGCGGTGACCACGGCGGTCGGCGTGCTCGTCGGACTGCTCACCGGGTTCCTCGGCCGCTGGACGGACGGCGCGGTCGGCGGGCTGATCGACTTCGCACTCGCCATGCCGTTTCTCATCGTCGCATTGACCGTGGTGCCCACCCTGACCCAGCGCTTCTACGGCCCGCGGGATGCGGTGCCGGCGTCATTCCAGGTGTTCAGCCTGGTCCTGGTCTTCGCGATCTTCGGCTGGGCCGGCACGGCCCGGCTGGTCCGCGGCCAGGTGCTGTCGCTGCGCCACCGGGAGTTCGTCGACGCCGCCCGGGTCAGCGGCGCCGGCCTCGGTCACATCCTGGTCCGCGAGATCCTGCCGAACCTGACCGGCCCGATCCTGGTCTCGTTCTCCCTCGCACTGCCCGCCTACATCGCCGCCGAGGCGGGCCTGTCCTTCCTCGGCATCGGGATCCTCGAGCCCACTCCGGACTTCGGCCGGATGATCGACCGAAGCCTGGGTTACCTGCAGACCGATCCGGCCTACGTGCTGTTCCCCGGGCTCCTGTTGTTCGCGATGGTGCTGGCGTTCAACATGTTCGGTGACGCCCTGCGGGATGCTTTCGATCCGCGGACGGGGCCGGGACCGCGATGACCAGGTTCCTGATCATCCGGTCGGCCCGCGCGGCGCTGATCCTGATCGCGGTCAGCATGGCCACCTACGCGATGTTCTTCCTGTTGCCTCAGGACCCGGTCAGCGCGATGTGCCCGAAGAACTGCAATGCCGAGCGGTTGGACCGGGTGCGGCACGAACTCGACCTGGACGGGCCGACCGTGGACGGCTACCTGGCCTACATGAAGGGGGTCTTCGTCGGGCGGGAGCTGGCCAGCGCACAGGGCGGGTACTGCGATGCGCCGTGCCTGGGCTATTCCTACGTCAACAACGAGCCGGTGAGCAGCACCATCGGCCGCGCCCTGCCGGTCACCCTCAGCATCGTCGTGCCGGCGGCACTGCTCTGGCTCGCGTTCGGCCTCGGGCTGGGCCTGACGTCGGCCTGGCGGCCGGGCTCGCCGCTGGACCGGATGGCGGTCGGACTGAGCCTGGCCGGTGCATCGCTGCCGCTGTACTTCGTCGGCGGCCTACTGTTGTTGATCTTCACCTACCGGCTGGGCATCGTCCCGGTGCCGCACTACACCCCGCTCTGGCAGAACCCGGTCGACTGGGCGAGCGGGCTGGTGCTTGCATGGCTGGCGCTGGCCTTCCTGTTCGCGGCCATCTACGCCCGGTTGGCCAGGTCCCAGATGCTGGAGACCATGTCGGAGGATTTCATCCGCACCGCGAGGGCCAAGGGGCTGCCGCCCCGGCAGGTATACGGCCGGCACGCCTTGCGCGCGGCGATCACCCCGCTGATCACGGTGCTCGGCCTGGACATCGGCGCCGCCCTCGGCGGGACGGTGATCACCGAAGTGACCTTCGGCCTGCGCGGGATGGGCCGCACCGCGGTCGACGCGGTGCATGACGGCGATCTGCCGACGATCATGGCAACCGTGCTGATCGCGGCCGTATTCATCGTGGTCGCGAACGTACTGGTGGACGCGGTGTACCACCTCGTCGACCCTCGCGTGCGCGGACAGTAGCCAGGGGAGTCGGTCATACGGACCTAGTGGAATGAATCGTGTGTCTGGTAGGAAAACAGACAGCTGACATGCTGACACCAGGGGGGATCATGAGGCGCTCGACTCTGGTCACGTTTGCGGTGACCGCGCTGCTCGGACTGTCGCTGGGTGCGTGCGGACAGGGTTCGGAATCCCCCGACCCGACCGCCGCCTCGGCGTCCGGCGAACCGGCGGCCGCCCCCACGAACGTCATCGCCACCGACCAGGCGCGCTCCCAAGGCCCGGCCGCGGAGGTTCCCGGCGCCGAGCCCGGCGGCACGGTCACCATCATCCGCCAGAACAGGATCAGCCACCTGGATCCGCAGCGGGTCTACTCGTTCGCCGGCCTGATGAACGCCGGACTGATCTCCCGGACCGTCACCGGCTGGATCGACAGGGGCGACGGGCAGTTGACGCTGGTCGGCGACCTGGCCACCAACACCGGCGACAACGTCGACGGCGACTGCACGGTGTGGGAGTTCACCATCAAGGACGGCCTGAAGTTCGAGGACGGCACCCCCATCAGCAGCAAGGAGATCGCCTACGGCATCGCTCGCTCGTTCGATCCCGACCTGACCGGCGGTCCGACCTACCTGCAGGAGTGGCTGGCCGGCCCGGACTACGACACCGCGTGGGACTTCAAGGCGAACAAGACCTCGTTGCCGCCGGGCCTGACCACACCGGACGCGACGACCATCCGCTTCAACTTCGACCAGCCGCGCTGCGACCTGCCCTTCGCGCTGTCCCTCCCGGCGTCCTCGCCGGTCCCGCCGGCGGCGGACACCGGTGTCGACTACGACACCCGGCCGGTGTCGTCCGGGCCGTACATGATCACCGACCACACTCCCGGCGTTCAGCTCGTGCTGAGCCGTAACCCGAACTGGGATCCGGCGTCCGACCCGATCCGCCATCAGTACCCGGACCGGTTCGTCTGGTCGTTCGGGTCCGACTCCGATGCCGCCACCAACCGGATCATCGCCGACAGCGGTGACGACCGGAGCGCCCTCGCCTGGGACGGCGTGTCGGCCGCCATGGTGGCCGAAACGGTGAACGACCCCGCGCTGCAGGCCCGGTCCCTGACGTCCGGCACGCCCAGTGCCAACCGGCTGACCATCAACACCGAACGGGTGCCCGACCTGAATGTCCGGCAGGCCTTGAACTACGCGATCAACCGGCAGGGCTTTGTCCAGACGCTCGGCGGGCCGACCGTGGCCAGCCCGATGACCACGATCATGCCGTCCGGCACGATCGGCTATCAGGAATACGACGCCTACCCCGCGGGCGCGACCGGCGACCCGGCCAAGGCCAGGGAGGTCCTCGCGGGGGCGACGCCGAGCCTGGTGCTGGCCGCCGGCGACGACTCGTACGGCCAGGAGACCGCCGCACAGCTCAAGGGGAATCTGGAGCAGGCCGGCTTCACCATCACGGTGAAGACCATCCCCGCCGACGACAAGCTGGACCAGACGAAGAAGCGTGACAACCCCTGGGACCTCTGGCTCGACTCATGGGCCGCGGACTGGCCCAGCGGCGCGGCGATCCTGCCCGTGCTGTTCGACGGACGCAGTATCAAGGCCGAGGGCAACTCCAACTCCTCGCAACTGAACGACGACGCGCTCAACGCCGAGTTCGATCGGATCCAGGCCCTGCCACCGGATCAGCAGGCGGGCGAGTGGGGACCGGTCGACCAGCAGATCATGACCGACTTCGCGCCGGCCGTCCCGCTGTACGTCGACGAGGCGTATTTCCTGCACGGCTCCAAGGTCGGCGGGCTCTTCGTATCCAGCGTGTTCGGCTCGCCGTCGTTCGTGAACGCCTACGTCATCCCATGAGTCGCGGCCGACGATCAGCCGGCCATCGCGGGCGGCATGAACGCACTGAGCGCAGGTGATGGGGCGGCAGCCGCGCCGGATCGGTGGCCGGGGGACCGGGATCCATCACCGGTACATCGCTCATTCTGGCGGCCCGTCGAGCGTGATCTCATTGCGCGATGACCGTCCGATTGGAGCCGTTGAGGGTCGCCGACGCCGCAGAGATGACCGGCGTGCTGTCCGCCCCCGAGCTGTACGCAGTCACGGGAGGCAGCCCGCCCACCGTCGAGCAGCTGTCCGCGCGGTACGAACTGCAGGTCGGCGGACGCTCGGCCGATGGCCGCGAGCAGTGGCTGAACTGGGTGGTCCGGGTTGACGGTGCGGCCGTCGGATACGTGCAGGCCACCGCCCACGACGGTGTTCGGGCCGCCGTCGCTTGGGTGATCGGTGCTCACTGGCAGGGCCACGGGTACGCCACGGCCGCCGGACGGGCGATGCTCGGTGAGCTGCGCGCGCTGGGCGTGCGGCGGGTGGAGGCGTACATCGCGCCTGGCCACGTGGCCTCTGAGGTCGTCGCCGCCCGCCTCGGGTTGCGCCCGACCGGCGAGCGGGACGCCGACGGCGAGCAGCTGTGGGCATCCGCCGACCGGCCGGACGGCGACCAGCGCGCAGATTAGTCCGGCCGGTGTTCCTTGCGGAAGTTACTCGCGAGTAATAACCTGGGTTAACAAAGCGGGGGCGCGGGCGCGGCCCTGTACCGCAACGTCCAGACCTGCCGGCCACGCGACTCGGTGCACGCAAGGAGTTCCCGATGAGCCACTACCGTTCCAACCTCAGAGACCTCGAGTTCAACCTCTTCGAAGTGCTCGGCGCCGGCGAGCGGATGGGCAAGGGCCCGTTCGCCGAGATGGACGCCGACACGGCCCGCGACGTGCTGCGGGAGTTCGAGCAGGTGGCCAGCGGGCCGATCGCCGCGTCGTTCGTCGACGGCGACCGCAACCCGCCGGTGTACGACCCGGCGACGTTCAGCGTGAAGCTGCCCGAGTCCTTCAAGAAGTCGTACCGCGCCATCGTCGACGGTCAATGGGACCGGCTCGAGCTGCCCTCCGATCTGGGCGGCTTCGGCGCCAGCCCGAGCCTGCGTTGGGCGGCCGCCGAACTGATCCTGGGCGCCAACCCGGCCCTGTTCATGTACTCAGGTGGACCGAACTTCGGCGCCGTCGTGCACCGGAACGGGACCCCGGAGCAGAAGAAGATGGCCGAGACCATGATCGCCAAGCAGTGGGGCTCGACCATGGTGCTGACCGAACCGGACGCCGGCAGCGACGTGGGCACCGGTCGGACCAAGGCGATCCGGCAGCCCGACGGCAGCTGGCACATCGAGGGCGTCAAGCGGTTCATCACCTCGGCCGAGCAGGACCTGACCGAGAACATCATCCACCTGGTGCTGGCCCGGCCGGAGGGCGAGGGAATCGAGAACCGCCCCGGCACAAAGGGTCTGAGCCTGTTCATCGTGCCCAAGTGCCACTTCGACCCGGAAACCGGCGAACTCGGTGAGCGCAACGGCGTGTTCGTCACCAACGTCGAGCACAAGATGGGCCTTAAGGTCTCCACCACCTGCGAGCTGAGCTTCGGCATCCACGGCACACCCGCCGTCGGCTACCTGTTGGGCGAGAAGCACGACGGCATCGCGCAGATGTTCCAGGTGATCGAGTACGCCCGGATGATGGTCGGCACCAAGGCGATCGCCACGCTGTCCACCGGATACCTGAATGCGCTCGAGTACGCCAAGCAGCGGGTGCAGGGCGCCGACCTGACCCGGGCCACCGACAAGACCGCGCCGCGGGTGACGATCATCCACCACCCTGACGTCCGCCGGATCCTGATGCGGCAGAAGGCCTACGCCGAGGGGCTGCGCGCGGTCTACCTCTACACCGCCTCGTGGCAGGACCGGATCGCCTCCGGTGAGCTCGGGGACAACGACCTGGCGTTGGCCAAGCACGTCAACGACCTGCTGTTGCCGATCGTCAAGGGCGTCGGCTCGGAGCGGGCGTACGAGAACCTGGCGCTGTCGCTGCAGGTGTTCGGCGGGTCCGGCTACACCCAGGACTATCCGATCGAGCAGTACATCCGGGACGCCAAGATCGACACCCTGTACGAGGGCACCACCGCGATCCAGGCGCAGGACTTCTTCTTCCGCAAGATCGTCAAGGACAACGGCGCCGCGCTGGGTACGGTCGCCGCGGAGATCGCGAACTTCGTCAAGACCAGCCTGTCCGAGACCCGCGACGGCCGGCTCAAGGAGGAGCTGGCGCTGCTGGGCACCGCATTGGCCGACGTGCAGGCGATGATCGCCGCCCTGGTCGGCTACGCGGTGGCCGCGGTGCAGGAGCCGGAGTCGGTCTACAAGGTCGGCGAGCATGCGGTCACCTTGCTGATGAGCGTCGGCGACCTGCTGATCGGCTATCTGCTGCTGCGGCAGGCCATGGCCGCCCAGTCCGCCCTCGACGCCGGCCCGACTGACAACCGGGGGATCAAGGACAGGGGTTTCTACGCCGGAAAGCTGGCCGTCGCCCGCTGGTTCGCCCGCAACATGCTGCCCGAACTGACCGCTCGGCGCGGCATCGTCGAGAGTGCGACCTGTCGCCGATGCAGGTCGACGAAGCCGCGTTCTGAACCCGGACGGGCGCAGTCCCAGGCCCACAGCTCCTGAAAGATCCGTGGCGCCTCCGACCATTCCCGGGTGCTTCAGGCGGAACATCTGCTGGCCCCACACCTGCCGTAGCTCCGCACCGACGCCGGTCGCTGTCGGCTCCGCTCGTCAGTCCCGCCGCCGTTGTCACAGCGGTTGAGCGAGCTTGCTTCGGACAGCCGGGCCGCGGAGGATCCGGTCGCCCCAGGCGACCCGAAGTTCCGCAGACACTCGCCGACGGCGCGGATCTGCACCGGACATGCTGCACCACCGGAGGCGACGCCGCCCACCCACACGAGACGGTTCCCGCTCCCTGGCACAACCACGGGGCGCTGCCGAGGTGATTGCCCGCCCCGCCGGGTGCGATCAGCATATTTCCCCACCCGCTTCGGGCCGGCGGAGCCAGGCGATCAGGTTCCGCGAGCGGTGTCTCGTGCGTCGACGGTGCGGACGACGACTGACGGTCCGCCCTCGACATCGACCCGGCAGTGCTGCCGCGGCCCGACCGGATGTATCCCTGTGATCGCACCAGTGGCGAAGACCATCCC
>JBIOVW010000816.1:0-2524 GCA_044867945.1 Nakamurella sp.
TCCATCGGCGCGCCGAGTTCCCGCACCGGCAGGTCCACCCGCTGCCGCACCGGGACGCGCGGACGTTGACGGTGACCTTCGCCGAGGGCAGCTACCGGGTGGCCGACTTCGGCCGGCTCCGGGTACCGCACCCGGTCCTCCGGTTCATGCCGCAATGGCATCTGCTCGACCTGCTGGCCCGGGTCGGCGGCCGGTATCCCGGCTTCAGGCTGCTGCGCTCGCACGAGGTCGTCGACGTGCTGTCCGATCGCGGTATCGTCACCGGCCTGCGGGCCCGCGGTCCGGACGGGAAGATCGATGTCCGGGCCTACCTCACGGTCGGCGCCGACGGGCGCACGTCGATCGTTCGGCAGCGAGTGGACCTGCCGGTGCGGGAACTCGGCGCGCCGATGGACGTGCTGTGGTTCCGGCTCCCGCGCCGCGACGGCGACGCGGAGGGCCTGGACATGCGGGTCGGTACCGGGCAACTGGCCCTGGGTATCGACCGGGGCGACTACTGGCAGTTCGCCTACGTCATCGCCAAGGGCGCGGATCGGCGGGTCCGGTCCGCCGGCCTGGCCGCATTCAGGGCCTCCGTCGCCCGGGCCGTGCCGCAGCTGGCCGATCGGGTCGGATTGATCACGGACTGGGACCAGGTCAAGACGCTCACCGTCCGCCTGGACCGGCTGACCCGCTGGTATGCGCCGGGTGTGTTGTGCATCGGCGACGCCGCCCACGCCATGTCGCCGATCGGCGGGGTGGGCATCAACCTGGCGATCCAGGACGCGGTCGCCGCGGCCCGCATCCTCGCCGGCCCGGTGCGCGGGAGAACTCTGAGCACAAGGGTTCTCGCGAAGGTGCAGGGCCGCCGGCGATTCCCGACGGTCGGCACGCAGATGCTGCAGGCCGGCATCCAGCGGTCGTTCCTGCGCGACGTGGTGGCCGCGGACCGCCCGGTCGGGCCGCCGGCGGTGCTCCGGTTGCTCGGGCGGTTCCCCCCGCTCCAGGCGATCCCGGCCCGGGTCATCGGGGTCGGCCTGCGCCCGGAGCGTGTGTGACCACCTGTGTCGCGGCACTTCGCGGGTCTGCTCTTTCCGTTCGGTCAGCGCAGGCTCTGAGTCCGGCCCGCCGGGACCTTGGACTCTGGCGACGTCCGGTGACGTCAGCAAGGTTGGAAGCGTAGGAGGTGCGACGGCCGGAACCCCTGTCGCTCGCTCGGCCGAGAAACCGGTGCCTGATCGCTTTGGAACTGAACGCCCGTGGGCAGGACCCCCTCCGGACCGGCCGGCACTTCACGCTGCCCGCACGTCCCGAGATCAAGCGCCGACGGGGTGTCCGTCGGCAGCGGTCCGGAGAGCCATGCGAGCATGAAGGGACGGGGATGGGGTTGTCTGCGCGGATCTCGGTCGGCTTCTATCGCCGGCACCCGGTACGTGTGCTGGTCGCGCGCCGTCCGGTCGCGGCGTATCTCGTGCTGGCCTGCGCCACGTCCTGGGCCTGGTGGCTGCCGATGGCGCTGACCGGGTCGGTGGCGCGGCCGGGAGTCGGCTGGCCCACGCACCTGCCGGGTTTGGTGGGCCCGGCGTTGGCGGCACTGGCCGTCACGGCAGTGGTCGATGGGAAGGCCGGCCTGGCTGAACTCGCAAGTCGTGTCGTTCGGTGGCGGGTCGGTTGGTGGCTGTGGGCAGTCGTGGTGGGCACCGCGAGTGTCGCCGTCGTGAACGTTCTGATCATGGCGGCGATGGGCCAACCGCTGCCTGCGCTGGCGGCCTTCGAGCGTTACACCGGCATCGGGTCGGTGGGGCTGGCCGCCGTGATCGGTATCTCCATCGTGGTCAACGGGCTGGGCGAGGAGACCGGCTGGCGAGGGTTCGCGGCACACCGGCTGTTGCCGCACCGGGGACCGCTGGTGGCGTCGCTCATCGTGGCGCTGATGTGGGCGATCTGGCACCTGCCGCTGTTCTGGGTGGTGGAGTCCTTCCGCTCTTTCGGTCCCGCGATGATCGTCGGCTGGCTGTTCGGCCTGCTGGCGGGCTCGATCGTGCTCACATTCCTGTACCGGCGGTCCGGCCTGAGCATCCTGCTCGTCGCGGCCTGGCACACCGCGTTCAACCTGACGTCGGCCACCGAGGCCACCAGCGGCGTCGGTGCGGCCATGGCGAGCAGCGTGGTCATCATCGCCGCGCTCGTGATCGCCATCGGCTGGTTTGTCGGCGGACGTCGAGGGGCCCGGACCGCTGCCGTGCCGGGTGACCAGACTCGACCATGAGATGGACCGCTCGCGCAGGCTGCGCCCGCCGGCCGGACCGGAGGCGAAACTGACTTCGCCGAGGTCGGCGAACTACTCTGGCGTCCGTGCCGACCGACCGCCCGCTGCCGAGCCACGAGGTGCGTTGGCTGGGAGCCCCGCGTCCCGACGATCCGACGGTGCCCACACTGGTGTTGATGCACGGCTACGGCTCGAGTGAGCGGGACCTGATCGCGCTGATGCCCGCCCTCGGGATGTTCCTGTCCGGAGTGTCCGCCCGGGTGCTTGCCATCCGTG
>JBIOVW010000817.1:0-4805 GCA_044867945.1 Nakamurella sp.
TCGGACGGCACGCGGGACAGGTACTGCGACAGGAACCGACGCTCACGGTCGTCCAGCCGGCGTGGCCTGAAGGTGACCGGGTCGACCGGCACCAGCACCGTCGACGCGGTCGCCGCCGTCGCCCCGGCCTGGCTGATCACGTAGTCGATGGTGAACGATGCGACGCCGAGCCGGGTCACCCCCATCGACACGATCACCGGCACCTGCATGCCGATCGGCCGCTTGTAGTCGATCTCCAGATGGGCGACCACGATGCCCTCGGTGAGCCGGTCGACGCCGTGCCGGGCCGCCTCGGTGAACAGCCAGTCGACCCGGGCCTCCTCCAGCAACGTCACCGTGCGGGCGTTGTTGACGTGCCGGAAGGCGTCCAGGTCCGACCAGCGGACCCGGACCTGCGTCACGTACCGGCTCATCGCGAACTCACCATTGCGCTCCCATCCCTTCGCCCGTGCAGTCTGCCGCACGGGCGGCAGCGGACGGATCAGCGGATCATCGACCGGATCTCGCGGGCGGCCACCGACAGCTCGGCAAGGTCGGTGACCGACACCTGGCTGATCTCGCCCAGCGTGCGCCGCGCCCGGGCGAGCCGGGACTTGTTCTGCTTCTCCCACTGTTCGATCTTGGCCTGCGCATCCTGGTCCGGGGAGGTGGTGGACAGCACGTCCGCGGTGAGCAGCCGCAGCGATCGGTACAGGTCGTCGCGCAGTGCCTGGCGGGCCAGCGCGTGCCAGCGGTCGCCGCGTTCGAGCGCGGAGACCGAGGTGAGCAGGTGGTCGAAGTCCAGGTGGGCGGACAGCGCGTACAACAGGTGCGCGCACTCCAGCAGGTCCCGTCCGCTGGTCGAAGCCACCTCCACCGCGTCCAGCAGGCTGTAGGTATGCAGGCCGTACGCCACGGTCTCGGCCAGCCCGCGAGGAGTGCCAGCCTCGGTCAACTCGGCGATCTCGGCCTGCACCGTCCGCATGTCCGCCCCCAGCACGAGATCGGGCAGCTGCGGGGTCATCTGCTCGACCGGCCCCGAGTACCGCTCGATCTCGTCCCGCACGTCCAGCGGCTGTGGGCGCTGGGTGAGCAACCAGCGCGCGGCGCGATCCAACAGGCGGCGCACCCGCAGGATGATCGTGTCCTGGGTTAGCGCCGGCGCCTTGTTGTTCAGCTGTGCCACCTGCCGCCAGACCGACGGCAGGTCGAAGACTGTACTGGCGATCGTGTAGGCGCGGATGGCGTCGTTGGGGGTGGCCGCCATCTCCTCCTCGAGCCGGAACGCGAACGTCAGTCCGGCCCGGTTGACCATCTCGTTGACGGTCTCGGTGGTGATGATCTCCCGGCCGAGCGGATGCTCGGTGATGGCCGCGCGGGCGACCTCCGATCCGTCCCGCATGGCCCGCGGGAAATACTCGGGCAGCCGGTGGGCGAAGGCCGGGTCGTCCGGCAACCGGCCCTTGAGCATCGCGGACGACAGGCCTGCCTTGACGTAGGCGAGCAGCACGCACAGCTCCGGGCAGGCCAGGCCCTCACCGGCGGCCAACCGCGCGTTGATCTGGGTATGGCTGGGCAGGAACTCCAGGGCCCGGTCCAGTCGACCCGACTCCACCATCGCGTCGATCAGCCGGGAGTGCACCGACAGCATCGCCGGGGCGTGCAGCCTCGACGCACCGAGCACCCGGTTCTGCCCCTTGTTGTCGGCGAGCACCAGCTCGGCCACCTCGTCGGTCATCGACGACAGCAGCTCCAGCCGGCCGGGCTCGTCCAGGTCGCCGCGCTCCATCCGGTACTGCAGGGCGATCTTGATGTTCACCTCATGATCGGAGGTGTCCACCCCGGCGGAGTTGTCGATGGCGTCGGTGTTGATCCGGCCGCCGGAGCGGGCGAACTCGATCCGGCCCAGCTGGGTGACGCCCAGGTTGCCGCCCTCGCCGACCACCTTGACCCGCAGGTCGGCGCCGTCGACGCGGACCGCGTCGTTGGCCTTGTCGCCCACCGACAGGTTCTGCTCGGTGGACGCCTTGACGTAGGTGCCGATGCCGCCGTTCCACAGCAGGTCGGCCGGGGCCAGCAGGATCGCCCTGATCAGTTCGGTCGGGGTGAGCGCGGTGACGTCCTCGGCCAGACCCAGCACCTGCCGCATCCGCGGGGTGATGGTGACCGACTTGGCCGTCCGCGGGAACACCCCGCCGCCTTCGGAGATCAGGTCGGTGTTGTAGTCCGCCCACGACGAACGGGGCAGCTCGAACAGTCGCAGCCGCTCGACGAACGACTCGCCGATGTCCGGGTCAGGGTCCACGAAGATGTGCCGGTGGTCGAACGCGGCCAGCAGCCTGATGTGCTGGGACAACAGCATGCCGTTGCCGAACACGTCGCCCGACATGTCGCCGACACCCACGCAGCTGAAGTCCTGGGTCTGGGTGTCCACACCCAGCTCCCGGAAGTGGTGCTTGACCGACTCCCACGCGCCGCGGGCGGTGATCCCCATCGCCTTGTGGTCGTAGCCGACGCTGCCCCCGGAGGCGAACGCGTCGTCCAACCAGAAGCCGTAGTCGTTGGCGACACCGTTGGCGATGTCGGAGAACGTGGCGGTGCCCTTGTCCGCGGCCACCACGAGGTAGGAGTCGTCGTCGTCGCGGCGCACCACCCGCTCGGGCGGGATGATCATGCCGACCTGCCGGTTGTCGGTCAGGTCCAGCAGCCCGGCGATGAACATCCGGTAGCAGGCCACCCCCTCCGCCATGTGCTGCTCCCGGTCGACCTGGGGGTCACCGGTCGCCGCCGGCGGCCGTTTGACGACGAAGCCGCCCTTGGCGCCCACCGGCACGATCACCGCATTCTTGACTTCCTGGGCCTTGACCAGGCCGAGGATCTCGGTGCGGAAGTCCTCCGGCCGGTCGGACCAGCGCAGGCCGCCCCTCGCCACGTCACCGAACCGCAGGTGGACTCCCTCCAGTCTCGGGGAGTACACCCAGATCTCGTGTGCCGGAACGGGTTTCGGCATTCCGGGGATCTTGCCCGGGGCCAGCTTGAGGGACAGGAAGTCGCGCCGGTTCCCGTCCTGGTCGGTCACGTACTCGTTGGTGCGGGTGGTTGCGGTGATCACCGACAGCAGGGTGCGCAGGATCCGGTCGGCGTCCAGGCTGGTCACCGCGTCCAGAGCGTCGGTGACGACCGACGCGATCCGGCTCGCCTCGGCCTGTCGTGCTTCGCCATCGCCGGTGAACCGATCCGGGTCGAACTGCACCTCGAAAAGGTCGGCCAGATCGGCGGTGATCGCCGGATGGTTGCTCAGCACCTGTTCGACGTACCGCTCGGTGTACGGCGTGCCGATCTGCCGCAGGTAATGGGCGTAGGAGCGCAGCACGGCCACCTCACGCCAGGTCAGCCCGGCGGCCAGCACCAGCTGGTTGAACCCGTCCACCTCGGCCCGACCCGACCAGGAGGCGATGAACGCCTCCGACATCCGGGTGCGCAGTTCGTCGTCGGCGGCGCCCTTGGACGCCGCCTCACCCGGAAAGGTCAGGCCGAAGTCGTAGATCCGGGACGGCTCGCCCTCGCCGCGGCGCACCTCGAACGGTCGCTCGTCCAGCACCTCCGCGCCGAGCGTCTGCAGAACCGGCAGCGCCCGGGACAGGGTGACCGCGCCCTGGGTGACGTACAGCTTCAGTCGCCAGTCACCGACCTGGTCGGGCGCGCTCGGCGTCATCTTCAGCGCGAGGTCGTCGGGTCCGGTCAGCTGGTCGAGTCGGCGTAGGTCGGCGACCGCCTCGTCGACCTCGTAGGTCTCCTTGTACGCCTCGTCGAACGCGTCGGCGTACCGGGACAGGGCTCCGGCGGTGTCCAGATCGTCCTCGCCGGCCGCACCGCCGCCGCCGACGACGGCCGCGACCAGCCGGTCCTCCCAGGTGCGGATGGTGCTGCGCAACGACTTCGTCAGCACGGTGAGGTCCGGTTCGACCCGGTTGGCCGGGTCCGTGCTGACGGTGAAATGCACGGCGGCGAGCAGGGAATCGCCCACCCGCGCGGTGTACCGGATGCCGGTGCCCTGGAAGGCGTCGACCAGGATCTGCTGCATCGCCAGCCGGCACGCCGTGGTGTAGCGGTCGCGCGGCAGGTACACCATGACGGAGACGAACCGGCCGAACGGGTCCGGTTGCAGGAACGCCCGCAGCCGCCGGCGACTGGCCAGCTGCAGCACGCTGCCGATCACCTCGACGACCAGATCCGGTTCGGCCCAGAACAGTTCGGCCCGCGGATAGGTGGCCAGCAGATCGAGCGCCCGTTGCCCGGTGTAGGTGTCCGGAGCGGCGCCCAGCGTGGACAACACCGCCTGCACCGTCAACCGCAGCACCGGGGTGGTGGTGATCTCCGCGTTCAACGCGCGGGAGGTGAGCACGCCGAGGAACTGGTGCTCTCGGGTGACCCGGCCGTCCGAACCGAGGATCCGCACCCGCACCTCGAACGGTGGGACGTCACGGGTCAGCGCCGACCGGACCGAGGCCTGGGTCAGGAGCAGGTGACGACGCTCTCCCGACGGGCTCAGGTCCACCAGTTCGTCGCGGTCCGACCCGGCCACCGACTCGCGCAGGATGCCGAGTCCGGACCCCCGGGCCGGCTGCAGCCCGCCGCCGGGCGCCTCGTCGTATCGGCGATAGCCCAGGAACGTCATGTGCCCGCTGATCAGCCAGTACAGGAAGTCGGCCGTCTCGGCGACCTCCTGGGCCGACCGCGGTGAGAAGGTGCCGCGCAGCTCCCCGGCCGCGGTGGCCGCCGCGGCGGTCAGGGCCCCGCTGTCACCGACGACGGCGCGCACGGAT
>JBIOVW010000818.1:0-7149 GCA_044867945.1 Nakamurella sp.
CATTGACCGTGCAAGCCGAGGATGCCGACACCAGGCGCGAGGATGCGCGGGACATCAGGGACGCGGAGGACGCCGCCGAAGCGGGGATCGGCGTTGTCACGGAGAAGTGGTTGCCGGGCGTCGCGGCTCTGACCGGCATCTTCAGCCTCTCCACCGCGGTGGTATCCGGCGGATCCACCAGGGGCTTTTCCACAACGCTGAGCGTCATCACCTTTGCCCTGCTGGTGCTCGCAATTGTCGAGGCGACCACGGCTCTCGTGCTGGGCTACCGGGCCGCCTACGGGTGGCCGCGGGAGCTGGACGTCAGCACACCCGAGAAGGCGGGCCAGGCGGCAACCAAGATCCGCAAGCGGAAGGTCAACGCACGACTGCAATTGAAGTGGGCGGTCGGATTGGCCTGCACGGCCATCGTGTTCCTGCTGTTTGCCCTCGGGTTCGTCTGGTTCAAGCCCGGCACCGCACCGCTGCCGACCACCGTGCGAATCACGTTTCAGCCGGCGGATCTGCCCGGTGCGACGACCGAACGGTGCGGCGAGCTTCTCGAATCGGATGCCGGCCGGCTCCGGCTGGCATTCCCTCCGGCCGCCGGGTCGGGGACTCTCACCGTTCCCATGAATTGGGTCCAGCGGATCGAACCCGCCGCGTGCGAAGGAATGTGAATAGTCATGTGCGAACCCGAACAGGATTTCGTCACGATCGTCGGCAGGCGTGGTGACGTGGAGGCACTGGTCGAAAACTGGGAAATGCTGAACAAGGACCTCCTGCTCGAGCTCGACCGCCCGGAGATCGCTCGTCTCGATGGAGATCTTCACCCCGGCTTCGCCGATCCGGCCGGAATGCTGGAATACAACCCACATGCGCCGGGCGTCGCACGGGTCCGGCGATCGCCCGGCGCTCCGACGGCCAACGGTTACGGAATCGCCGGACGGCTGCACGCCGAGATCGCGACGACGCTGCCAAGTCTCGGACTCCTTGTCGAACCCGGATTTCGCCTGTCCGTTTCCGGAGGTGGCGCGGGCGGCGGTGGAGGTGGAGCCCCGATCGTTTCACTCAACCCACCCGCGGTCGCGCTGACCGCCGCGGCGCACGGGCCGCTGCCCCCGGCGGCCGGCGGCCATCGGGTTGCGGTTCTCGACACGGGTCACCAGGGGACTCCCGGCCTGCAGGACATGGTCGACATGACCCGTGGGCAGGCACAGGCCAACCAGCCGCGGCAGGATACTCACGGCCACGGAACCAGCATCCAAGATCTGATCACGCATGTGGCCGCGGCCCGCGGAGTGCGTGTCACGGTCCAGCCGGTCAGGGTGGTGCACGACGATCTGACGTCCAGTTACGAGATGCTGTGCGGCCTCGCCTACGCGCTCAATGGCGGTTTCGACCTGGTGAACGCGAGCCTGAGCGCCGACGTTCCCGGCGGCTGCCCGACCGTGCTCGGTACAAGCATGGAGTTCATCCTCACAATCTGCCGTTCCAACGGCCAGCCGACTCCGACAATTGTGGCCGCCGCCGGGAACACGAACACGAACCAGCGGTTCGGTTATCCCGCGCAGCTGACCGGAGCCGTCGTCGTCCAGGCCTGGGACAGCCCCGGCAGTCCCGCGGGCTACAACGTCACGGTGCCGCCGGGAGTACAGCCGGTCTGGGCGCTGGGCGGCGATACGTCCGCGAAGGTCACCTTCGGCCGGATCACCCGCGGCAGTGTGGTGGAGGAGATGTTCGGGACCTCGTATGCCGCTGCCCTGGTCGCCGGCCTGCTCCTGCCGTGACGTGCCTGCTCGGTCCACGGGAACATGATGGAGGGAACGCCAAGTGCACGGCCGGACGGCCCTGCTACCGGGCCGGGATGGTGAGACGGGGCAATGGCGAACCGGTCGTACAAGCTCATGTGGGCGACGGTCGTCTGCTGCCTCATCGGGTGTCTGGTCGGGTGCACCGCGGCGGCGCCCGGCTCGGACGCGATTGAGTCGAGCCCGGCCGACGGTGCACCGGTGGCGCGCGTGCGGGTGCTGCAGCTGAACCTGTGCAACAGCGGTATCGCCGCCTGCTATACCGGCCGGTCGACGGCGGAGGCAGCGGCGGTGATCCGCGCCGAGACGCCCGACCTGGTTACCCTCAACGAGATCTGCCAGGACGACCTGGCGACCCTGCATCAGGCACTCGCCGGAGTCTCGTCGGCCGCGGTGGCCTCCGCTTTCCAGGCGGCGGGAGACAGGCGTACCGGGGACGCGTACCGATGCCGAAACGGCCGGTCATACGGCATCGGCCTGATCTCGCGGTGGCCGTCGGTTTCCGGTTCCTCCGCCGCTGGTGGAATCTATCCGAGCCAGGACACCGAGGACCCCGAGGAGCGGGCATGGCTGTGTCTTCGTGTCGCCGCCACCCCCGCACTCGCTGTCTGCACCACCCACCTGGCCTACACCAAGCGAGAGGTGGCAACCGCCCAGTGCGCCTACGTGTTCGGCACCGTCATCGCCCAGATGCGGGAGCGGGATGTGGCGATGCCGGTCGTGCTCGGTGGTGATCTGAATCTCGGATCCGGCAACGACCCGGACCTCCGGTCCTGCCTGCCGGCCGGTTCTACGCTGGTCGACGACGGCGGTATGCAGCACGTTGTGGCGACGCCCGAATTCGTCGTCAACGGCTCCCGACCGATCGACCTGCGCGGCACGACCGACCACCCGGGCCTGTTCGTCACGCTCGCTGCCCGGACGAGCCGTTGAACCCTGTTGCTGCGTGCTGGGTCCGGGTGCATAACTCGTCGAGCGCGGTCAGGCCGATCCATTTGCCACTTTCCGCCCTTTCCGAACGCGAAACAGGGCGCAAACTGGCAAATGGATGAACATGGTGCGGGGCGCAGCCGGGGCGCAGCCGTGGGGCGGCCGTCGCGCAGCCGTGGGTGCGGCCCGTGCGCGTCGTCATTTCGACAGGCCGGTAAATTGCCGTTCGCGCCGGGTCGACGCCCGCAGATGTGCCCGTTCCCCCTGGGCACCGAACAGGCTCAGGAACTCGACCGCCTCGTCGTTCGCGGGCCCGAACCAATGCGGCACGCGGGTGTCGAACTCGGCCGCCTCGCCCGGCAGCAGCACAAGGTCGTGCTCACCCAGCACGACTCGCAGCCGGCCGTTGAGCACGTACAGCCACTCGTAGCCCTCGTGGGTCTGCGGCTCGGACTCGCGCGGACCGCCGGCCGGAATCACCAGCTTGTACGCCTGGATTCCGCCGGGCCTGCGGGTCAGCGGCACCATCGTCATGCCGCGTCGGCTGACCGGGCGCAGGTGGATCCGCGGATCCCCGGTCGGTGGCGCGTCGACGAGTTCGTCGAGCGTGACGCCGTACGCCTTGGCGAGCGGCAACAGCAGTTCCAGCGTCGGTTTGCGGGTCCCGGACTCGAGGCGGGACAGGGTGCTCACCGAGATCCCGGTCGCCCCGGACAGCGCGGCCAGCGTGGTGTCACGCTCCTGTCGCAGCGCGCGCAGGCGCGGACCCACCCCGAGCAAGGCCTGATCGACCGTTTCATCCACACCCACCATCTTGCCAGTGTGGCAAATCTGTTTGCCAACGGGATGCGCGTGGGTTCATGGTGGAACCCGGAGGTGATCGTGATGATCGATCGAGTGGTCGACGGATATGACGATGGACGTGACGCTGGATATGACGTGGTGGTGATCGGGGGCGGCGCGGCCGGGCTGAACGGCGCCCTGATGCTGGGCCGGTCGCGACGGTCCGTGCTGGTGATCGACGCGGGCGAACCGCGCAACGCACCGGCGCGCGGCGTGCACGGCCTGCTGGGCCGGGAGGGCATGCCGCCCGCGGAGTTGCTGGCGCGCGGCCGTGACGAGGTGCGCTCGTACGGCGGCCATCTGGTGACGGGCGAGGTGACCGCCGCGGTACGCGAGGGCGACGGATTCGCGGTGAGCCTGGCCGAGGGACGGGTCGTGCATGCGCGCCGGTTGCTGGTCACCACCGGGCTGGTCGACGAGCTGCCCGACGTGCCCGGGCTGCGCGAGCGGTGGGGCCGGGACGTGCTGCACTGCCCCTACTGCCACGGCTGGGAGGTCCGTGACCGGGCCATCGGCGTGCTGGCCACCACCGCCAGATCCGTGCATCAGGCCCTGCTGTTCCGGCAGCTCAGCGCCGACGTCACCTACTTCGCGCACACCACGCAGCCCTCGGAAGAGGAGTCGATGCAATTGGCCGCCCGCGGCATCCCGGTCGTTGTCGGTGATGTCGCGGCGGTGGCGATCGCCAACGATCGGTTGGTCGGGCTACGGATGCACGACGGCACCGTGGTGCGACGGCAGGCAGTGGCGGTGGGTACCCGGATGATCGCCCGCGCCGGCTTTCTCGGTTCGCTCGGCCTGCGGCCGGTCGACCACCCGTCCGGAGCGGGCGAGCACCTTCCGGTCGATCCGATCGGCCGCACCGACGTGCCCGGGGTGTGGGCGGCCGGCAACGTCACCGACCCGTTCGCGCAGGTCGGCGCCGCCGCGGCGGCGGGAGCGTTCGCCGGCGCGCAGATCAACGCGGATCTGGTCACCGCGGAGACCCAGGCGGCGGTGGACGCCAGCCGGGCATCGCGGGCCGAGCCGGTTCTGCTGCCCTGAAGAAAACGAGATCACACGGCTCGCAGGCCACTGTGGGGACCGGTGGAGGGAGCCGGTGCCGGTGGCGGCGGCACGGTGCCCGTCGAACACTCCCCTACCGGAGCGGCAGCTTCGGTGACCGGGTCGCCTTCGCGGCACAGCCGCCGATCAGCAGTAGCGAGAGAACCAGTGTGGTTGCCGCGACGCGGTACCGGGTGATCGGCCGTGGCCGGACTTGGTGGACGGACATGGTGCTTCCTCTCCTGGGGATCGAGCGCACGCCACCGAGCTCGTACGCTGCCTGAGGAGAATCGTGTGGTCCTGAGGTTCCCGGGTACACGCGTCCCGCGCCTCGTCATCGACGACCAAGTACCTCAGGCGTCGGCGAACTGCGGCGCAGATCTGAGGTAGCCGACCGCGGAGTTCGCCATTGCGGCCGATCCGAGACAACGGGAACGTCGCGACGATGGGAGGATGCAGGACGTGGCTCGTCGCGTGAGCTCGGTTCGGTTCATCGGCAGGGCCGAGCCGATCGAGCTCTTCGACGATGTGCTGACAGAGGTCGGCATCGGCCACGGGCAGTTGCTGCTCATCGCCGGTGAAGCCGGCGTCGGCAAATCGCGATTGGTCGACGAACTGGCCGATCGGGCGCTGAGCGACGGAACCCAGGTGTTGCGGGGGTGGTGCATCGAGAACGGCGGCGATGTGATGCCTCTCGCCCCGATCGCCGATCTCCTTCGGGATATCGTGGGGCGAGCCACCCGTCCCGAACTCGAAGACATCATGGGCCAGGGAGTCGAGATTCTCGCCCGGCTTGTGCCGGACCTCGATCCGGACGGGCAATTGCCTCCCGAATCACCGCTGTCGGTTGCCGCACTCTCCGACGGCGTGCTACGTGCCCTGCATGGGCTGAGCGAGCGCTGCCCGGTGCTCGTCGTGCTGGAGGACCTGCACTGGTCCGACGCGTCCACCCGGCAGTTCCTGGCATTCCTGGCGCCGCGGCTGTCGCGCCATCGGGTGATGCTGATCGCGACCTACCGCACCGACGAACTGCACCGGCGCCACCCGCTTCGGCCGTTCCTGGTTTCGCTGCGCCGGGCCGTCAGGCCCGAACAGATCGAGCTGGTGCCGTTCACGCGTGACGAACTCGCTGAGCTCGTTGCGGGCATCACCGGCACGACGCCGGCCCCGCGGGCCGTCGACCGGCTGCACGAAAGGTGTGCCGGGAACGCCTTCTTCGCCGAGGAGCTGTTGGCCGGAGATGTTTCCGGCCGCCCCTCAGCTCTCCTGCGGGATGCCGTGCTGTCCAGGACGGACGGCTTGAACGAAGAGGCCATGACAGTTCTACGGGCGACGGCCGCCGCCGGATCCCGGGTGATGCTGCCGGTGCTGGCCGATGCCTGTCGGCTGAGTTCGGACAACGTCGAGCGGGCTGCGGATGCCATCATCGCCGCGGGGTTGT
Organism: Nakamurella sp.; assembly: GCA_044867945.1. Lineage (GTDB taxonomy): Bacteria > Actinomycetota > Actinomycetes > Mycobacteriales > Nakamurellaceae > Nakamurella. Next base: position 6,049 of record JBIOVW010000818.1, read on the forward strand.
TCGTTCGGGACGTCGATGGCATTCGCTTCCGGCACGAACTCGCCCGGGAGATCGTCCTGGACGAGTTGCTGACGACCGGCGACCGGACCGGAGTGCACGCCGCTTTGGCGTCGGCCCTGCAGTCGCTGACGCCGCACCGCAAGGGTGAGATCGCAATGCACTGGATGAAGGCCGGCGATCAGTCGGCGGCCCTGGAAGCCTCGGTGGCCGCCGGCCGAGCGGCGGTGGAGGTGGCCGCCGATGCCGAGGCTTTGACGCAGTTCGAGCGAGCATTGGATCTGTGGGACCGGGTTACGGACCCTGCGGCATGTGCCGGATGCGACCATTGGGAACTCCTGCTGGATGCCGCCGACGCGGCGGGTCGCGCCCGGATGTTCGGCCGGGCGTCGGCCCTTGGTCGCAAGGGTGTGGTGGAGACCGCCCAGAACAACCCGCCGGCCGAAGGGATCGCCTGCCTGCGCGTCGTGCCATGGGCATGGTTCAACGATGATGACCCTGACGTACGGTTGTTGATCGACCGAGCGGCAGCGGTGATCGCCGAGGAGCCGCCGGCCGGCAGGACAGCGCTCGTACTCGCATGGCAGGCACTGCTCGAGGTTTCGACGTTCGCATACACGCCGGCCGGCGCGGCGGCAGCGCGGTCGACCGCCGCGCGGGCGGTCGAACTGGCGCGGGCCGGCGGAAACCTTCAGGCGCGCGTGCACGCGGAGACCACGCTCGGGGTCTGCACGTGCATCGGCCGGGACCCGGCCGGTCTGGGCGAGATCCGGACTGCGTTGGACGAGGCGAAGAGGTGCGGGTTCGCCGAGGAAGCGGGACGTGCGTACGACAGCCTGTCCTTCTACCTGGAGGCATTCGGGCGGCACGACGACGTCATCGAGCTCGAGCAGGAGGCACTGGACTACTGTGCGGCCGCCGGCATCTACCGGGTGCACGGCGTAATGGTTCAGCTCAGGGTGATCAGGTCCCTGCTGCGCACGGGACGCTGGCAGTCGGTTGAGCAGCGGGTCGAGCGCCTGCGCGCCGAGTTCGGCACGCTCGACGTCGAACATCTCACGCTGGCCGACTGCTGGGGTCTGATCCTCGTGCGTCAAGGGCGGC
>JBIOVW010000819.1:0-11644 GCA_044867945.1 Nakamurella sp.
GCAGCTGCGGGTCGGCGCGGGTGATCAACACCAGCCGCACGGGCGGTGGCCGATGCTCGATCAGGCTGCTCAGCGAATCCAGCACCTCGGGGTTGCGGATCTGGTGCACCTCGTCGAGGACCAGCACCACCGGGATCGGCAGCTCCGCCAGACCGGACCGGATCTGTCGGGCCTCCGGCGCGGCGAAGGTGGTCGCCGGGGCGATCTCGCGCAGCGGGCTGTCGTCGGGCACCGCGGCTGACACTGCCAGCGCCCCGAGTACGTCGGACCAGAACGTGCGCAGGTCGTTGTCGGAGTCGTCGACCGTCAGCCAGACCGCCGCGATCGCGGACCGCTCCAACCAGGAGGCCACCGCCAGCGTCTTGCCGAAGCCGGGGCCCGCGCTGAGCAGGGTCACCGGCCGCGGGGATCCGCCGCCCAGCTGCTGCTCCAACCGGGTCCGGCGCACCAACCCCGGCGGGACCGTCGGTGGTGATGCCCGCAACCGCAGCTGGCCGGCGAACTGATCGGACACGGGACCATTCTTTCGTCTTTTGTCGTCGGTCGAACCGTGGGAACCGACGGCCGGGCCGATCCACCCTACGACGCGCGTGGTCCGGTCCGGGCCGACGCGGCCGATCTGCCCCCGCCCGCCCGTTGCCCCGGGAAGGGCCACCCGGATCGGATGACGCCCGGGCACCGACCGGCATGACAGCGTGAACGGATGCGATCGACGACCTGAGGAGCGATCGATGACTGCCGTGCAGTACGAGATGCGAGTCGACGGCCAGGTCCCTGACGGCGTCCTCGACCAGGTGGAGGGTCTGCGGAGGGTGACCGTTCCGGTCGGAAGCACGCTCAGGGTGACCGCCCGCGATCAGGCCGCGCTGCAGGGGGTGATCGGCCGGCTCCTGGTGGCTGGGCTGGTCCTGGTCGAGATCCGTTGCGTCGAGCGGGAGTTCGGCAACCACCCGGGTCGGTGGCAGGGCGGGATCCCGGCCGTCTGACGAGGAGGTTCCGCCATGTCGGACATGTACGAGATCGGGATCGCCGGCCGGATCGGGCCGTTGTTGCGGTCCTGCCTGCCCGAACTCACCCCGACCACCGAAGGCGAGTCAACGGTGCTGACCGGCACCGTCCATGGCCCCGAGGAACTGCGGCACCTGCTCGACCTGCTCGACGCGCACGGGCTCCCGCCCCGGGACGTCAGGATCACCTACCGCAATCGGTCGGATGACCGCGACCGGTGAGTGTCGGCGGTCGCATAACTCGGGTTGGTGGCGGTGCCGGTCAGAGAGTGAACCGGCGAATCTCGGTGAGCTCGAGACCCAGGTCCTGCAGTCGACCGATCAGTCGGTGCAGCGCGGCTTGATCGGCCACGGCGCCGCGCAGGATCGTCTCCACCGGGTGCGCGGTCACCCGGGCCCCCTCGATCTCGTCCAGGACCTCCTGCGGAATCAGGCCGTCAACCCGGATCTCGTAGTCCAAGTCATTCATCGCCGAACCTCCCGGGGCCGCGCATCAGGCGAGTGGCGCGATCTCGCTCGGTGGCCAGGTCTTGTCGAAGAACGGCTGCTAGAAATGATGATTGGACCCTATGAGCAGACGCGCCCGGATGCACCACACGATCCGGGCTAGTTCCTCCGACCCACCCGTCATCACGCGCCGTCGACCACCGGCGCCCGGCTTGGCCGGGTCGCGTCAACCGCGGCCGAAGGCCAATCGCCACAAGGTTTTCCAGTCGATCTTGGTGCGGAGTTCGGCGACACCGGGGCGGTGGCGCGGCAGTCGGACCCGCAGCGCCCCGGGCCGGATGGTGCAGCGCACCGGGGTGTCGACGGTGACGGCCTCGCCGTCGATGCCGACCGGGATGGTGGCGGCCCCGCTGTCGATGATCACCTCGGCGGAGCCGGGGAGCTGAGCGATCGGCGCCTTCCCGGACCTTCGGAGCACGCTGACCGCCTGCGCGGTGCTGGCAAGGTGCCCGGTGATCACCCCGAGCGTGCCCCGGTCGATCCGCGCGCGGCGGCCCATGTCGCGGAGCTTCCCGGCGCCGTAGGGGTTGTTGCTGACCAGCACCGCGTGCTCGCCGGTCAGCGTGGTCTCGCCGGCGCGGACCGTCAGCGTCGCGGCGCTGTCGGCCGCGAGCAGGTCGGGCAGCATCTCGAGCATGGTTCGCTTCTTGTTGTCCCGGTACTCGGGACTCTGCACGATTTCCGCGTAGGCGCCGAACGAGGCGTTGTTCACGAACGGCCGGTCCGCGATCATGCCCAGGTCCACCCGCACCTCCTCGCCGTCGGTCAGCGCTTCCAGGCAGGTCGCCGGGTCGTCCCGGTCCAAGCCCAGATCCAGCGCGAAGTGGTTGCGGGTGCCGGCACTGATCACCAACAGCGGGATGTCGTGCTCGGCGCAGATGCCGGCGACCAGCGCCTGGGTGCCGTCCCCGCCGGCCACCCCGAGCAGGTCGGCCCCGTCCGCCACGGCCTCCCGGACCAGACCGGCGACGTCGACATATCCAGGTCCGTCCAGCAGGGTGACCCGCGCGCCGAGCGCCTCGGCCTTGTTCTTCAGGTCGAACCGGACCACCTTCCCGCCGCCGGAGCGGGGATTCATCACGATGTACGGCTGCTTGGCCGGCCGGGCGGGCGTGGTGGGCATCCAGCTGCGCTCGTCGGGTCGCAGCGCCGCGCGGGCCGCCGCGCCACCCGCGACGAGCAGCCCGAGCGAGATCAGGGCGACCGTGACGACGTCCTGCCGGAAGTACACCACGATGACGGCGACGACCGCCGCGACGGCCAGCATCAGGCCCATCCACCGCAGCGCACCGCGTTTGGCGATGAACCAGTACCCCCCGGCCAGCACCAGCGCCGCACCGATCAGACCGACGACCGTCAGGGTGAGGCCGGTCAGCCCCTGCGCCGAGATCAGCACGACGACCGCGGCGGCCATGGCCGCCCACGCTGCTCGGGCGAGCCATCGCCGGCTCGCCGACGTCGATTGCGGCGGTGTGCCGGTCATCGCGGATGGGCTGCTCACGACATCCTCCAGATGGGTTCAGAGCCGGCCGCGGGGTCGGACGCTTCGACGGCCGGCACGCGCCCGTTGCGGATGGCCGCGACGTGCGCCTGATGGTCCACCACGGCTCGCTCAACTCTCCCGTCGGGTTCGGGTGGGCCGGGGGACGACCTGGAATCGGGAGGTCGCGACGGCGATCAGCGCGCCGATGACGACCAGGTCGAAGGCGACCTGGATCATGGTGATCACCCGGGCCAGCTGTCCGACGGCGTGCACATCGCCGTATCCGACGGTGCCCAGGGTGATGACGGTGTAGTACAGCGCGTCGGTGCGCGTCTCGAGGTCCACGAACTGAGTGGGGTCGCTCGTCTGGATGAGGTAGTAGGCCAATGCGAACAGGGCGATCACCGGGTACAGCAGGGCGATCAGGCTGCGGACCCGCACCCCGGGGTCCGAACCGGCGGCGAGCTGCCTGGCCAGCTGCCGCACGATCAGGATGATCAGGCCGCCGAGACCGGCGACGAACAGGGCCAACCGCCAGATCGGGCGGTCCTGGTCGCCGATCGGCAGGAAGTAGTAGAACAGCAGCGCACCGCCCAGGGTGAGCGCGTTCTGCAGGACCTGCCGGAGCACGCGGAACCGGCCCTTCGCCGGGGCAACGGGTGCTGTGGGGGGAGGGGTCGCTGCCGGTTCGGAGGTGGTCATGACGTGTCCACCGGAGTCGGGCCGGCTCTCCCGCGGGGCGGGTCAGCCGCCGGGTGCATCGCCTTCGCCGGCTTTCCGGCGGCCTTCTTGTCGAAGTTGGGTTTGTCGCCGAGGAACAGTTCGAGCCACTGGGCGGCCGGGTCCATGTCGACCAGGAGGGCCTTGATGAGTCCGGTGGGACGGGAGTCGAGCGGCGGGTCCGGCGGATTCATGACCCGGCCGGCCCGCGCATCGTGATGGCGATCCGCCGGTGCCGAATGGTGCTGTACGGATCCGACGACATCACAGGTGACTCCTCTGGAGTGAAGGACCCCGCGGCATGCGACGGCGCGCCCCGGAGCTGCTGGGGTGCCGGCCGCGCCGGGTGGTGCGCCATCCAGACACGTGATCCCGTTTCTCGCGTGTCCGTGCAGCCAACCCCGATCGCGGTCGCCTGGCATCGCCCGGATCAGGTGAACAGAACGGAGTGGCCGGATCGGGCGTCTCGGAGGGTCCATCCGGTTCATCCGCACCGGGTGATGTCCGGTGCGGAAAGGAGGAACACGCTGATGCCAGTCCGCGCCGAATTCGGAGGGTCTCCACATGAACACACGACAGGCATCGGCTCCCAGCGGACTCGCTGTGGGCGTGACCACCACGGCCGCGATCATCCTGATCATCGGCGGGATCTGTCACGCCATGCAGGGATTCGTCGGCATTGCCGCGAACGAGTTCTACGTCACGACCCAGCGGTGGATCTTCCAGTTCGACGTCACGACCTGGGGATGGATCCACGTCATCGTCGGCATCATCGCGGCGGCCGCCGGTGTCGGTCTGTTCTTCGGGGCGGTGTGGGCGCGCACCGTCGCCGTGGCGATCGCAGCGGTCAGCATCCTGGTGAACTTCGCCTGGCTGCCCTACTACCCGGTCTGGTCGATCCTGATCATCGCGTTCGACATGTTCGTGATCTGGGCGCTGACGGCACACGGCCGCGACCTCTCCGTGGTCAACGACCGCTGAGCCCCGAACACCGCGCCGGACCGCCGCCCGATCAGAAGTTGATCATGGGAATACGGTTGTTCTGAGCCTCCGAAAACAACCCTATTCCCATGATCAACAGCGGGGGAGGGTGCGGCGGTCCGTTGACCGGCCCCGGTCGTCGTCAACCCGTCGTCGTCAACCCGTCGTCTCGGGCGGTGTGCGCGAAGGTGTCGGTTCGCCCCGCAGCGGTCGTGGGTGATGTCCTGCCATGCGTTCGTAGACCGTCCAATCGACCTGCGCGTCGGCGGGGTTGTCCGGCCAGTCCGCCACCTCGCCCTGCGCCCACTCCGACCATCGCTCCACGGCCAGCGAGATCTCGAACAGCAGCGCCCCGCCCAGGGCCAGGACGGCGGCCCGCTCCGGGAACGGGCCGGCGCCCAGCAGGTAGCTGCGGGCGACCGCGCCGTGCTCCGCCAGATCGGCCCGGGACCAGTCCCGAATCGCGCCCAGTGTGGCCACCAGGGCGGCACGGCTCGCGTGGTCGGCGTAGAAGACCTTCAGCATCAACTCGGATTCGAAGGCCAGTGCCGGGCCCGCCGGCGGCGGTGCCGCCAACCACGCGGTCAGCGCGCGGCGGCCGTCGTCGGTGATCGTGTACACGGTTCGCGGCCGGCGTCCTGACGACCCGGGGGCCGCTTCCGCCAGCCCGAGATCGGCCAGACGCTTGGGCTCGGCGTAGATGTGGCTCCGCGCACGCGGCCACATGCGACCCAGACCGCGGGTCGGGTTCATCGCCTTCGCCAACTCGTAGGACGACCACGGACGGATCGCGAGCATGCCCAGCAACGCGTACGAGGTGACCGTGGGTTCATCGGTGCGCACTCTTGGCATGATGCTCCTTGACGGACTATTATTTACTCCGTAACGGACTATACCGGTCGGCAACGACCCGCATGGTGCAACAAGGATGTGTCAGCGGTGACGACAGCGGTGGGCAATGCGGAGCAGGCGTCGGTCTGGGACGCGCAGGCGGCCGCGCACTGGTTGCCCTGGGAGCGGCGGTACGACGCGACCGTCGCGGAACACGAACGTGCGTTGCAGGAGGCGGCGGCCATCCGGAGCGAGGACCGGGTGCTGGACGTCGGATGCGGTACGGGACAGAGCACCCGCAATGCCGCCCGGGCGGCGTCCGCCGGGACGGCCCGTGGGGTTGACCTCTCGCGCCGGATGGTGGGCCGGGCGCGCCGGCGGGCGGCGGAGGCCGGACTGCACAATGCGCTGTTCGACATCGCCGACGCACAGACGTTCCGTTGGCCAGGTCGCAGCGTCGACGTCGTCATCAGCAGATTCGGTGCGAGCTTCTTCGACGATCCGGCCAGCGCATTCGCCAACATCCGTCGGGCCATGTCGCGGGGTGCACGCCTGGTGCTGATCGCGTGGGCCGAGTACGCCCGCAACGAGTGGCTCACCGGGATCCGCGAGGCGCTCACCCCGGGCGTGGTGGCGTCGGACCCGCCCGCCGGCGCGCCCGGACCGTTCGGCCTCGCCCGGGTCGATCAAGCACATGCCGTGCTCAGGCGAGCCGGGTTCAACCAGATCGACATCACCGAGGTCGAGGCCGGCATGTGGTTCGGCGTGGATGTCGAGGACGCCCTCGCCTTCCTCCGCGGGAGCCCACCGGTCGCCGGACCCTTGCAGGCACTGGATGAGCGGGCCCGGCGCGGCGCCGAACGGCGGCTGAGCGACATGCTCACCGAACATGTCGATCCCGACGGCGTCCGGCTGGACTCGGCCGCCCTGCTGATCCGCGCCCGATCCACCTGACCATCGCGTCCCCCGCACACCGCACCAGCGAAAGGAACAAGTCATGCGGTCGATTCTGGTCACCGGAGCCACCGGCACCATCGGCAGCCGGATCGTCGAGCGGCTACGCCGGCACGACGCCGCGGTCACCGCCTTCGTCCGTGACCCGGAACGGGCGCGAACCCTGCTCGGCGCCGACACTACCCTGGCCGTAGGCGATTTCGATGATCCGGAATCGCTCGCCCAGGCCATGAACGGAGTCGACACGGTCTTCCTGACCTCCGCCAACGGACCGCACCAGGTCAGGCACGAGAGCGCCGTCATCGACGCCGCGAGGGCCGCCGACGTGCGGCTGCTGGTCAAGTTGTCCACGGTCGGCGCCAAACCCGGCTCGCCGCTGCCTGGCATGGATTGGCACGGCCGGATCGAGGAGCACCTGGGGAACAGCGGCGTCGACACGGTCATCCTGCGCTGCAACCTGTTCATGTCGAACCTGCTCGGCAGCGACGACGGCATCGCCGCCGGCACTCTCGCCGCACCCGCCGGGCGAGGTGCGGTCGCCATGATCGACCCGGACGATGTCGCCGCCGCCGCGGTCGCGGTCCTCACCGGCGCGGCACCGGCACGGCCGACGTTCGAGTTGACCGGGCCACGAGCGGTCACCCACGACCAGATCGCTGATGCGCTCGCCGCCGCGATCGGCAGGCCCGTCCGGTACGTCGACGCGCCTGCCGACCAGGCACACGCCGCGTTCGTCGCCGCCGGACTACCCGGCTGGCTGGTCAACCACCTCGACGGCGCCTACGACCTGATTCGCCGCGGCGCGCTCGCCCGCACCACCGGCGACGTGGCAGAACTCATCGGTCGAGCACCGCGGGACGTCACCGACTATGCCTCGGCGCACGCGGCGTTGTTCGGGCGGACCGCGGCGCCCGCTGCAGAGACCCCCGCGGCCGTCGCCCAACGGTTCATCGACGCAGTCAACGCCCGGGACCTCGACCGGCTGGGTGAGCTGTACGAACCCGGTGCGAGTCTGCATTGGCCCAAAGGCGTTGTCGTCGAAGGGCAACCAGCGATCCGTGCGGCACTCGCGGACCTCGTTGCCGGCGAACCGGACATCTCGGGCAGAGTTGACGAAATCATCACCGCCGGCGACATCGCGCTCAGCCTGGGCAGCTGGACCATGCACGGCGTCGCCCCTGACGGCAACCCGTACACCGTCTCCGGACGGACCACCGATGTGCTGCGCCGGCAACCCGATCGGACCTGGCGCATGGTCATCGACAATCCGCTGGCCATGTGAGGCAACGCCCCATCCCTCAAGAAACTTCTTGACAGTCGACGTGCCCACTGGTGTACTTTCTTTACATCACCTAGGACGAGGGGACGTCAAAGATGACGGTCAAGACCGAACGCGCCCTGCCGGCGCGCGCACAGTCCCGACGGGCGCTGGTCGCCGGGTCGGTGGGCAACTTCATCGAGTGGTACGAGTTCGGCGTCTACGGCTTCCTGGCCACGATCATCGCCGCCAACTTCTTCAGCGCCGACGGTGGAAGCGACCTCGAGGCGCTGATCAAGACGTATGCGTCGTTCGCGCTGGCGTTCTTCTTCCGTCCGGTCGGCGCGGCCTTGTTCGGCCGGATCGGCGACCGGATAGGACGTCGTCCGACGCTGATCCTGGTGCTGCTGCTGATGTCCGGGGCGACCACGCTGATCGGCGTGCTGCCGACCTACGCCAGCATCGGGATTGCCGCGCCCATCCTGTTGACCCTGGTGCGGATCCTGCAGGGATTGTCCGCCGGTGGCGAGTTCGGCGGGGCGGTGTCGGTGATGACCGAGTTCGCGCCGCGCGGCCGGCGCGGCCTGTACGGATCCTGGCAGTCGTTCACCGTGGCGTTGGGACTGCTGGCCGGGGCGGGTATCTCGGCGATCCTTGCCACCACCCTGAGCGCGGAACAGCTCTCCGACTGGGGCTGGCGGATCCCGTTCCTGATCGCCCTGCCGATGGGTCTGATCGCGCTGTGGTTGCGGCTGAAGCTGGAGGAGACTCCGTCGTTCCAGCGGGTCGAGGTGGCCGAGCACGCCGCCGACCGGGCGAAGACGTTGACGGTGACGAAGCCTTCCGCCTGGGAGGTCACCAAGGCGATCCTGCTCGGCATCGGCCGGCTGATGGGCTGGTCCGCCGCGGGTTACACGTTCCTGGTGGTGATCCCGTCCTACCTGCAGTCGTCGCTGAACGCGACGTTCCAGCAGGCGCTGGTGGCGACGGTGCTGGCCAACGTCGGGTTCGCCCTGACGATCATCCCGGCCGGCGCGTTGTCCGACCGGATCGGCCGTCGCCCGGTGATGATGATCGGTACCGGGCTGATCGTGGCGCTGGCCTGGCCGCTGATGAACCTGCTGCAGGATCCGGATGCGTCGGTGACCGCCAAGGGTGTCGGAGTGCTGATCGCCGGCGCGGTGGTGGGTCTGATCGCCGGGCCGGGTCCGGCGATGCTGTCCGAGATGTTCCCGACCACCGTCCGCTACACCGGCCTCGGCTTGGCGTACTCGCTGTCCAACGCGGTGTTCTCCGGCTCGGCCGGCCTGATCATCACCGCGTTGATCAAGAGCACCGGTGACGTGGACATCCCCGCCTACTACGTGATGATCACCTGCGCGATCAGCGTCGTCGCGCTGAGCACCCTGCGCGGCAAGGACCATCAACGGGATCTTCGCGACTGACCCCGTCCACGACCACATCTCACCCAAGTCCGAAGGGATCAGCGCGATGCGCATCATCGGAATGATGTCCGGCACCTCCTACGACGCGATCGACGCCGCCGCGGCGGACATCCGGCTGGAGCAGGACACCCTCGTGCTGACCCCGCTCGGGCTGGTCAGCCGCGGCTATCCGGCGGAGCTGCAGGCGGCGATCGCCGCCGCCCTGCCGCCCGCCGCCACCACCCTGGAACAGGTGTGCCGGCTGGACACCGGCATCGGGCAGGCGTTCGCGGAGCTGGCCGACCGGGCCAACGCCGAGCTGTGCGGTGGGCACGCCGATCTCGTTGCGTCCCACGGCCAGACCGTCTTCCACTGGGTCGACGACGGTGCCGTCCTGGGCACCCTGCAGATCGGCCAGCCGGCCTGGATCGCCGAACGGACCGGCTGCCCGGTGGTCTGCGACTTCCGTCCGCGCGACGTGGCCGCCGGTGGGCAGGGCGCCCCGCTGGTCAGCATCTTCGACGTGCTGTGGTTGCGCGGCCGGCCGGGCGTCGCGGTCGCGGTCAACCTCGGGGGCATCGCGAACATCACCGTGGCGGGCCCCGATCCGATCGCCTTCGACACCGGCCCGGCCAACGCGCTGATCGACGCGGCGATCACCCATCGGACCGGCGGCGCGCTGACCTTCGACCGAGACGGCAAGCACGCCGCGGCCGGCCGGATCCATCCCCAACTGCTGGACCGCCTGCTCGCCGAGCCCTACTACCACCGGCCCGCTCCGAAAACCACCGGGAAGGAATTGTTTCACCTGGACTACCTGACCCGGGCGCTTGACGGCCTGCCGCCGCTGCCTGACGAGGACGTCGTCGCGACCGTGACCATGCTCACCGCCCGCACCGTGGCGGACGCTGCCCGCCAGGTGGGCGCGACCGAATTGATCGCCTCCGGCGGTGGAACGCTGAACCCCACGTTGATGGGCATGCTCCGCGCCGAACTGCCCGGCGTCACGGTGTCGACCTCGGACGAGATGGGTCTGCCGTCGGCGGCGAAGGAGGCGCTGGCCTTCGCCGTGCTGGGATTCCTGACGGCGCACGGTCTGGCCGGCACGATCCCGTCCTGCACGGGCGCGCGGCACGCCAGCGTGCTTGGATCGCTGACACCGGGTCGGCACGGTCTGCCCAGGCCGGACGGACCCGTTGCGGTCCCCACCCGGCTCAGGATCGAGGTGTGATGAGGAACCGGCCGGGCCCCCTGGGCCAGCGACCGAAGCGGTCGTGATGGCCCAGCAGGCAACGGATGTCGGCGCCGGAGCAGCCGCTCCGGCGCCGTCCGACGTGCTGGTGCGGATCCGGGCCATGCTGCCCGGCATGTCCGCCGCTGAGGCCCGGATCGGCCGGATCCTGCAGGCCGACCCGGCGGCGGCATCGGCGATGACCGTCAACGAACTGGCCGGGCAGGCGTCGACCAGCACGGCGACCGTCGTCCGGACCGCGCGGCGGCTGGGATTCGACGGGTACCCCCAGCTCCGGCTCGCGCTGGCCGCGCACGGCGCGGGGCAGACCGAGCCGGTGGTGCCGCTGGGCGCGGACATCACCGACGACGACGATGCCGCCGCGGTGCTGGCCAAGCTCGCATCCTTCGAGTCCGAGCAGCTCCGGGCGACGGCCGAGCTGGTCGATCCGGCCGCGCTGGACAAGGTCATCGCGCTGATCGGATCCGCGCGGCGGATCGACGTCTACGGGATCGCCGCCTCCGGCCTGGTGGCCATGGACCTGACCGCGAAGCTGGGCCGGCTCGGACTCAACGCGCATGCGCTCACCGAACACGACGCTGCGCTGGTCAGCGCCTGCCTGCTCGGCCCGGCCGACCTGGCGATCGGGATCTCGCATTCGGGCGAGAACCGCGGCACCGTCGAGCCGCTCCGCACGGCCCGCGCGGCGGGTGCCGGCACCGCGGCCATCACCGGGGCCGCCCGCTCGGCGTTGGCCGGTCACGCCGAGCATCTGCTGCTCACCGCCGGCCGTGAGTTCGGCTTCCGGTCCGCGGCGATGGCCAGCCGCACCGGCCAACTGCTCATCGTCGACGGTCTGTTCGTCGGCGTCGCGCAGACCCTGCCCGGAGCCCGGGACGCGCTGCACCGCACCTACGCCGCGGTCGCACCGGGCTCGGGACGTGGCCGCTGAGCCCACTCCCGCAAGGTCGCCGTCGCCGTGTCCTCAGTCCCGGCGGCCCGCGAACAACCTGGCCGGCGCGGCCCAGTCCCGGGGGACCTCGCGGGCGTCCTCGAATCCTGCCGCGGTGAGCAGCTCGACAATCTGGTCCGGCCGCCACGGATGGCCGCGCCCAGGCCCGCGCCTCGCGTTCGGTGCGGGCATCCCCCCAGCCGTGGTGCGCGGTGTTCGGGGAACTGCACCGGCGGGCCATGGCCGCCGCGGTCGACCTCGACGAGCACCGGTCCAAGGGGCAGGTGATGGCCGAC
>JBIOVW010000820.1:0-2888 GCA_044867945.1 Nakamurella sp.
CACAGACGATCATCAGCACGTCGCCCACGCCGCGGTTGCGGATCTCGGTGAGCACGTGCAGCCAGTACTTCGCGCCCTCCCCGCCCGCGGCCGGGTCACCGGCCCACAGCCCGAGGATCTCCCGGCGACCCTCGCAGGTGACCGCCAACGCGACGTAGATCGGCCGGTTCGCGACCTGCCCGTCGCGGATCTTGACGTGGATCGCGTCGATGAAGATCACGGGATAGACCGGGTCGAGCGGCCGGTTCTGCCACTCGGCTATGCCTTCGATGACCTTGTCGGTGATCGTCGAGATCGTCTGGCGCGACACCTGCGCGCCGTAGACCTCGGCCAGGTGCGCCTGCACCTCCCCGGTGGTCAACCCCTTCGCCGACAGCGAGATGACCAGCTCGTCCACCCCGGACAGCCGGCGCTGCCGCTTGGCGACGATCTTCGGCTCGAACGAGCCGTCGCGGTCGCGGGGCACCTCGAGCTCGACCGGGCCGACCTCGGTCAGCACCGTCTTGGCCCGGTGACCGTTGCGGGAGTTCCCGCCGTCGCGCCCTGCGGCGTCGTGGCGGTCATAGCCCAGGTGGTCGGTGATCTCGCCTTCCAGGGCGGACTCGACCAGGCGCTTGGTCAGCTGGGCGAGCAACCCGCCCTCACCGGTCAGCTGCAGGCCGCCCTCGCGGGCTTTGCCTGCCAGCCGGGCAATGAGCTGCTCATCCACCGCATCCAGACTCTGACTCGCCAACGCCACCGGGTCGCCGCCCAGGACCTCGTCCAGGTCCACAGCCTGCTCGGACAGATCAGTCATCGGGTCCACACTCCTTGATCGGAGTTACACCGATGTTCTTACAGTCCCGCGCCGTGAGGCGCTGATTGTTCGAGTGGGGGTGAGAGACCACCACCGCTGGTCTGTCGCAGCAGGCTGGTGAAGCTGGGGGCAGCCTGATCCGGGAGGTGCCGGTGAGGGTGGCAAGCGGCCCTGACAAAGCCGGGGCGTGGCCAGCACCGTCAGATGGCGGCGGGTCCGGCGAGCACGACGAAAAGGAGTACGCGAGGAACCGGTGTGTGAAGCCTCCTAAAATGTCCCACCAGCTCGAACCTGGCGGATCTGGGCTGGGAGCGGTGCGTGCCTGCCTCACTGATGGGTGGGCAACTTCCGGATTGGTCACGTCGGCCGGTTCGGAAGGCCACGGTGAAAGTCTGCGGCGTAGCCGTGGCGATGCCGCGGGGGTATAGCCGGGCTCCTCCTTCGTCAAGCGACGATCAGTGAACACGGGAACCGTCCCGGCTCTCGCCACGGGCCGCGCCGCCAGCGCGGATAACCGGGCTGGGTCCACCGTCGACCGATCGGGTCGGGACGGGGCGGAGCCGCCGTAGTAGTCCGAGGTCGGGAAAGCCGGCCACATGGCGAAGGGCGGCAGCAGGACTTTGAGCAGAAGGGAATTGCAATGCCCGAAGACGCCGGGGCGAATGGCCTGGCTCCGCATACGCGGGTACGGGAGATGCAGACCAAGCTGCACCGTTGGGCGGCGGCCGATCCCGGTCGTCGTTTCGATGATCTGTACAACCTGGTGTGTGACCCGGCGTTCCTGCTGATTGCGTGGGAACGGGTCGCAGGCAACAACGGCGCCCGCACGGCCGGGGTGGACCGCTACACCGTCCACATGGTGACCGAGCAGGTGGGAGTGACAGCGTTCCTGCACGACCTGCGCCACCAGCTTCGACATCGGACGTATCGTCCGTTGCCGGTGCGGGAGCGGATGATCCCCAAATACGGTGGGAAGCTGCGCAAGCTGGGCATCCCCACCGTGGCGGACCGGGTCGTTCAGGCGGCGCTGAAGCTGGTGCTGGAACCGATCTTCGAGGCCGACTTCGCGCCGGTCTCCTACGGGTTTCGGCCCCGCCGCCGAGCGCACGACGCGATCGCCGAGATCCACTTCTACGGCACCCTGGGCTACCGCCAGGTGCTGGACGCGGATATCGAGGCGTGCTTCGACTCAATCTCGCACACGGCCCTGATGGACCAGGTGCGTCACCGGGTGAAGGACAAGCGTGTGCTCGCCCTGGTCAAGGCGTTCTTGAAGGCCGGTGTCATGACCGAGACCGGTGTCCCGCAGAACTCCGAGACCGGCACCCCGCAAGGCGGGATCCTGTCCCCGCTGCTGGCCAACATCGCCCTGACGGTGCTCGACGAGTACCTGATGGCGCCGTGGAAGCCGGGCGGGACGATGTCGACGCAGATGCGCCGACGTACTCGCGTGCGTAAGAACCTTCCGAACTGGCGGCTGGTCCGCTACGCCGACGACTTCGTCGTGCTGGTGCGCGGCGAAGCCGACCACGTCCAGGAGGTTCGGGACGAGATCACCGCCGTGCTCGCCCCGCTGGGTCTGCGCCTGTCCCCGGACAAGACCCGCGTGGTGGACATGCGGGAGGGGTTCGACTTTCTCGGCTTCCACATCAAATGGATGCGCAAACGAGGAACGGACAAGTGGTTCGTCTACACGTTCATCGCGGACAAACCAGTCCGCGCGTTCAAACGGAAGATCCGAGCCCTGACCCACAGGCAATCCCAAGTCGACCTGGGCGCCGTGCTGACCCGGATCAACCAGATTCAGCGCGGATGGGCTAACTATTTCCGGCATGCGGTGGCTAAACACACCTTCGACCGTCTCTACGCCTTCGTGTGGTGGCGGATCGTTACGATGGTGATGCACCGCCATCGCATGAACTGGACAGCCCTGCGACGACGGTTCAAAGGCCCGAACGGCTGGCGACCGATCGCCGTCGACGGGATCGAGTTGTTTCCCATCTCCTCGGTGCCGGTCACCCGCTACCGCTGGAGAGGGACCGCGATCTCGTCTGCCTGGCCGACCGAGAACATCGAACCAGCGGCATGAGTC
>JBIOVW010000821.1:0-2226 GCA_044867945.1 Nakamurella sp.
GTCGTAGACCGCGACCCGGTCGCCCTCGGCGACGCGGTCTCGGGACGCGTAGGCGATGGCTGCTGCCTCGGGCTCGGTGCGCGTGCTCGTGCTGGTTCCGCGCAGCCCAGCGAGCTCGATCGCCTGGCCGAGCAGGTCGCGCTTGAACGGGCCCCAGTTCGCCGGGTGGGCGATGCACACGTGGTCGGGCGGACCGCCCTGCCGCTGGGTTGCGACCGCGACGACCCAGGCCAGCAACTTCGCCGTCAACGCTTGCGCCGAGTACGGCGCGCCCCCCACGATCAGCGGCACCGAGTCCCCGATGCGCCGCTTGAACTCCCGCGCCACCCGCGCCGGGTCCGCCGCCCCCTGCTGCTCGGCGGCCTCGCCGACCACGATCCCCCCGTCGTCGCGCACGAACACCACCGACGGCACCTGCATCGCCCGGATGCCCAGACCAAGCATCTCCGCCCGGCCGTCGACGTTCACCGCAGCGGCCGTGTAGGTCGTACCCAGATCCACACCCAACCGGTAACCCACAGTCGCCCCTCCCGGCGCCGTTGACCTGACACGGCCCGTCAAGATTAAGAGTGGCCTGCCCGCAGCGCCGATACATGCGAGAGGCACCTATAGTACGGTGCTCGCGCCCGACGCGGACGGCGTTACCAAGGAGAACGTAAGTTTCTGGACGGTTCCCTGATTTCGTGGTCATGCGTGGATGTAGGCCAGATGTGGGTCAGCGAAGAATCCGCGGACGATGTGGGGTAGTTTCTGTAGTCGACGCAGCGCGCCCAGCGCGAGAGATTTGAGTTCGGCTTTGTTCATCGGCACCTGCTTGGGGCCCTACTGACGTTTCTGTGGGTTCTTTCTCATGATCGTCCGGGGAGTGGTGGGCAGAGGCCGCCGCGGGTGAGGTCGGCCATGGCGATCAGTGCTTCGGGGCTGTGGTAGCCGTAGGCGCGGCGGGTGAGCAGCCGTAGGTGGGTGTTGGTGGCCTCGGAGCGGGCGTTGGACAGGCCGTGCGCGACGGCATTCAAGATCAGGGATTGGTATCTCTTGATGGTTTTGGCGAGCTTGACGAACGGCTCGAGGCGGCAGCGGCGTGCCCAGGCAATCCAGCCGCCCAGCAACGCGCGGGCATCGGCCAGCTCGACGGCCTGGAAGATCGCCCGGAGTTGTTCCTTGAGCAGGTAGGCGCGGTAGAGCCCGCCGTTGGCCTGGGCGATCCCGGCGAGCGTGGCGCGTTGGTCGCCGGTCAGGTTCGGCGGGTTTTTCAGCAGCGCCCACCGGCTGCCCTTCAAGGCGGTGGCCTGGTCGTGGTGCCCGCCGGCGCGCAGGCGGTTGACCATGGAGCGGCGGACCTGGTCGAGGGCTTCGGTGGCCCAGGCCACGACGTGGAACGCATCCAGGCACAACACCGCCTTCGGCGCGCGTACGGCGACGACGTCGTGGATCCACTGGGCGCCGTCGGCGGAGACGTGGGTGAGTTGGGCGGCGCGGTCGGCGCCGAGGTCGTCGAAGAACCGGCCCATGGTCTCCTGCGTCCGGTTCTTCCCGGCCCAGACCAGCCGGCCGGTGTCGTGGTCGACCACGCACAGCAGGTAGCGCTGGCCCTTGCGGTAGGAGATCTCGTCGATCCCGATCCGGCGCAGCCCGGCCAGCCGATCGGTTGCGGCGGCCCGGTCGGCGACGACCCGGGTGACGATGTCGGCCACGCTGCGCCAGGCGACCCGCAGCAGCATCGCGACCACCGACAGGGTGGCGTGGCAGACCAGCCAGGCGGCGGTGTCCTCGAACGCGGTGGTGAACCGCGATCCCGGGCGGGCCCAGGGCACCGCGGCCACCACCACCCCGTGCTCCCGACACGACACCCGCGACGTGGTGGCCTGCAGGAACACCTGGGTGGTGCCCAGGTCCAGACCCCGCCAGCGCCGCGGATCCCGACTGGTGTCATAGCCTGCGCAGCGCCGCCGGCAGCGCGAGCAGCGCCGCGCCGCACCGGCCTTGACCCGCACCCGCGCCACCAGCACTTCCTGGCCGCGCCCGTCGGTCTCCACCTCCACCGACTCGATCACCGTCTGCTCGACCCCGAGCACCCGCCGCCATACCCTCGTCGTGCGCACGTCGTCCCCGTCGTTGTTCTGACTGTGGAAAGCCAGAAACCTCCGACGCGGCGGCGTGCGCCCGTCATTCCACGATCTTCACGGCGGCCACCGAGCTCCCGAGGTTCGGGGGCGCTGCGCACCA
>JBIOVW010000822.1:0-2795 GCA_044867945.1 Nakamurella sp.
CGAGCTGGGCTCGGGCGTGGCGCCGGCCGAGGAGCAGCTGGCGATGGACCAGACCCGCGACCAGCAGCCCCACCGCCAAGGCGACCATCAGCTCGACCAGGGTGAACCCGCGGCGGCATGGCTCCGAGGCACCCGAGGTCATGACAGCGCGCACAGCACGGCGGTGAGTACCGTGTCGCTGCTCGTGCCGCCCGTCCGCCGTGAGCGCAAGACGATCAGCACTCTACGCACCGGGCCGGCGTGGTCGAGAATCTCCCAGCTTTCGCTCAGCCCGCTGCCGACCGCGCTGTCGCTACGCCATTCGGGGGCGCCGCACGCGGGGACGGTGGAGAACGCGACCTGGCGGAGGCGCTCGACACGCGCAGCGGCGGCCTGGCCCACACGCGTGTCCCGCTGACCCCAGCCGACCATGCGGCTGGTCAGCGCCGTGGATCCAGCCAATGCCAGGAGCCCGACCGACAGCACGGCCACCGCGACGATCACTTCCGCGAGCGTGAAGCCTCGCCTCTTCCAGACGCGCACTGTCCCGTCCTCCCGCAGGGGGTGACGGGACAGCTTACACGGGTTGAGGGTCCGGCCGTGTACTGATATTGCCCGGGCCGTGGCGCCGCCCCGCGGGCGGCGCAGGGTACGACCTAGTTGTAGAGCTGCACCCAACTCCGCTCGGCCAGCGTTCCGATCAGCGCCGAGTTCTGGAGCGCGCGGTGGATGGCGCAGGACGAGTACGAGACCAGTGCGCCACCGGCGAGCTTCGAGAGATCGTCCAACGCGACGTTCCCGGCGATGACACCGCCGAAGAACTTGGCGCCCTGACCGCTGTTACCCGTGGTCGAGAGGGTCCCCGTGACTATGACCGGCCCGAAGAACACCATCCCACCCGATGCGGTCAGATCGCCCTCGACGAGCAGGATGCCCTGCCCCCGACCACCCTGCAGCTTCAGGTCGCCGTAGTGATAGATGACCGGGAAATAGTCGAAGCAGGGGTCGCCCGGCACCAGCGGCTCGCCCCAGTTGGTCTCGACACTGGTCTTGCACCGGGGCGGCACCGCGGCGGTGTACGCCGGCACGGTGGCTGGCGGGTTGGGGTTGGCGACGATCAGGGTCGCCAGCGCCTTCAGCTTGTCGAACGTCTCCTTCATGTCGGCCGGGTTCAGGGTCGCATCCTTGACGCTATCCGGTTCGCCGCCGATGGTGCCTGAACCGTTGATCGTCAGGTTGCCGTCGTTGTATCGCACGCCGGTCACGTTGTCGAGCGGCGGGCACTTCACGTCGGGATTCACCCAGGTGGGCGGAACCCCGTCAATCCCGGTGACCTCGGCTCCGCCGGTGACTGTCACGTTGCCGAGCGCGGTCAGACCGGCGTCGATATCGACGTCGGCCTGCATCAGACGGATCAGCTGACCGAGCGTCCGTGAGGCCACCGGCGTGCCGGCGCCCTCGGTGCGGGCGGCGAGGGAGCGCACCAGGAACACGTTCTCGGTGAGCCGATTGATCGTCCGCTTGGCTGTGGTGTAGCCGCCGACCGTGAGGTCCGGAAGTTGGGTGCCGCCAGCGGTGAGATTAGGGTCGACCGGCAGGGCGAGGAGCCCCGCGGCCGTCTGGGTCGCGACCGCGTCCTTCAACCCCGCCTCGGCAGCCTCGGCGGCCTGCGCAGCCGTGAAGGTGTTCCGGCCGGTCTGCTGCTCCAGGCGGGCGGCGTAGAACGTGCCCGCCACGAGTGCGCCGATGATGACGAGGGCGAAGATCGCCACCGCCAGAGCGATGCCGCGTTCGTCGGACACCCCTCGAGCTCGCATGCCAGTCTCCTTGTGGAATGATCCACTCATGGCCGAATCGAGTTGCGCAACATTACCTGGGTTACCAACGAGTCCCGCGAGCGGGCCACCGGGGCCTGGCCGCCGGTCCGCACCCGAGCCTCGGTCAGGCCACGCACGGTCAGCCGGACACTGTTGATCGCCGTCAAATCGGCGGTCGCGACACCGGTGCTGTCGAGGTACTGGAGCACGAAGCCGTTGTTCGTCAACGGGCCCAGCATCGGCACGGGCGCCGCATCGATGACCGACTGGGCACCCAGCCACCACTCGCCGGCTGCATCGGCATAGAGCTGGAGCTGCATGATCTCGTAGAGACGGACGGGAGTGTTGGCGGGCACGGCCGCCGGAATCGCGGGCACGGTCAGCGTCCAGCTCGGGTTGCCGCCGCAGGCGTTACCCGACGCGACGCCGGTGAGGTTCAGCTGGCTCCAGCCGTCGTCGTTGTCGTCGTACGGGTCGCCATCGATGAAGAGGTGGAGATCATCCCGGGCGGCGTCCGGAGGCCGGAGGCCGGTCCAGTTGGACTGCGCCAGGACCAGCTGGGTCGCGTTGATGGCCGCGTCCTGGCAGAGGAAGCCCAGGCCCCGTCCCGCGCGATAGGTGATGTTGTTGGCCTGGGCGACGAGGACGTCGTTCCGGTCCGCCGCCCCGCCCTGCCAGGTGTTCAGCTCGCGCAGCTCGCTGGGCACGATCAGCGAGCCGGTGCGCACGTTGGACTGCAGGCTCACCTGCTCGGCCTGGGCCAGGGCGAGCCGCTGGTTGGTGTTGAGCAGCCGGTAGATCGCACCGGACACGACGCCCATGATCACCAGGGCCAGCAGGACCTCGACGAGAGTGAATCCGCGGCGTTGACTCATGGGGTCAGCACTCGATGTAGGTGGTGAGCACCTCGGTGTGCGTGCCACGCGGTGTCTTGTAGGCGGCGCTGACGGTCAGGTTGCGTCCGACGCCGCCGGCCGGGACCGTCACGGTCCAGGACAG
>JBIOVW010000823.1:0-5961 GCA_044867945.1 Nakamurella sp.
CGAGGGCGCCTCGGCCACCGTCGGCTCCGGCGTCCGGGCGGACACCTCGGGCCGCTCCGGTTCCGGCTCCGCCGGGTGCGGGGTAGGCGGGTCGACGGGTGGCGGGTCGGCGGGTGGCGCGGATTCGTCGGGCTGGTCGGACTCGTCGATCGGCGGGGGCGGTGGGTCGGGCTCGTCGTCGCCGAGGATCCGATCGAGCAGCTCCTCGTCCAGACCGGGCGCGTCGAACGGGTTGCGCCGGCGGCGGTGCGGCAGCGCGAGCCGGGCGGCGGCCCTGATGTCGTCCCTGGTCACGTATCGCCGGCCGTGCCAGGCGGCGTGCGCGACGGCCGCCCGGGCGGTGACGATGTCCGCGCGCATCCCGTCGACCTCGAACACCGCACACACCTCGGCGATCTTGGTCAGTGCCCCGTCCCCCAGCACCACTGTCTTCAATCGCGCCCTGGCCTGCCGGATCCGTTCGGCCGTTGCCCGCTCCGCATCGGCGTAGCGGGCGGCGAAGGCGTCCGGGTCGCCGTCGTAGGCCAGTCGTCGGCGGATCACCTCGGCGCGCGGAACCGGGTCGCGGGGGGCGGCGATCTCCACCGTCAGGCCGAACCGGTCCAGCAGTTGCGGCCGCAGCTCCCCCTCCTCCGGGTTCATAGTGCCGACCAGCACGAACCGGGCGGCGTGGGCGACGGAGACGCCCTCCCTCTCGACGGTGGACCGGCCCATCGCGGCGGCGTCCAGCAGCAGGTCGACCAGGTGGTCGTGCAGCAGGTTGACCTCGTCGACGTAGAGCAGGCCGCGGTGCGCGGCGGCGAGCAGCCCCGGCTCGTACTCGGTGACACCCGCTGTCAGCGCCTTCTCCAGGTGCAGCGATCCGATCACCCGGTCCTCGGTGGCGCCGACCGGGAGCTCAACCAGCCGGGCCGGCCGCCGGCTCGCCGGCCCGGCCACCGGATGCGGGCCATCCGGGCACACCGGGTCGGGGTCCGCCGGGTCGCACGAGAACCGGCAGTCCTCGATGACGTCGACGGCGGGCAGCAGGGCGGCCAGCGCCCGGACCATCGTCGACTTGGCGGTGCCCTTCTCCCCGCGCACCAGCACGCCACCGACCTCGGGTGACACCGTGGTCAGCACCAGGGCAAGGGCCATGTCCTCGGAGCCGACAACGGCGGTGAACGGATAGGTCCGCATCGCGGCGCTGGCCGCCTCTCGACTCGTGCGGGTGTCCACGCCCGCGCCTATTGGGACCGGGCGCTGCACAAACCGCTCCGGAGTCGCACCGGATTCCATCCCATCCGTCGGCACCGATCATGGCACAGGTGACTGCGCGGTCCGGCCTCCGTCCCACCCGCCGGACCCGGCGGCGAATAATCGGGCCGTGACCGACTCCACCGGCGGCGACCTCCACCCGGACCGCCGCACCGGCGGGGCAGGCGTGATCGAGGTCGTCGGCATCGGTGCGGACGGCTGGGACGGCCTGTCGCCGCGGGTCCGCGACCTGATCCGGGACGCGCAGGTGGTGGTCGGCGGCCCCCGGCAGCTGTCGTTGGTGCCGGACAAGCCGGGACAGCGTCGACAGCCGCTGCCGTCGCCGCTTCGTGACGGGCTGCCCGGGCTCGTCGACTCGGTCACCGGGCGGCGGACGGTGGTGCTCGCCTCCGGTGATCCGCTTGTCTTCGGCATCGGCGGCACGCTGGTCGACCTGGCGGGCCCGCAATGGGTGCGGGTGCATCCGGCGGTGTCGTCGGTGTCCCTGGCCGCCGCGGAACTCGGCTGGAGCTCGGACTCGTTCGACGTAATCCGGGTGGTCGCGGGCCTGGCCTCGCTGCGCCGGATGCTGACGGCCCGGCGTCGGGTGCTGGTGCTGTCCGCGGATGCATCGACCCCGGCCGCGGTGGCCGGCCTGTTGGCCGGTTCCGGATTCGGCTCGTCCACGATGACGGTGCTGTCCGACCTCGGCTCCTGCACGCAGGGCCGGATCGATGCCCTGGCCGCAGATTTCGCCGCCGCACTGCCGACGGTGCCGCCGTTGAACGTCGTCGCGCTGCAGCTGGTCGGGGGCCCGGAACGGCCGACCGTCGGTGGCCTGCCGGACGAGGCCTTCGAGCACGACGGGCAGCTGACCAAGCGGGACGCTCGGGCGTCGGCCCTGGCCCGGCTGGCCCCCGCGCCCGGTCAGCTGCTGTGGGACGTGGGCGCCGGAGCGGGATCGGTGGCGATCGAGTGGGCGCGGGTGGATCCGCGCTGCCGGGCGATCGCGGTCGAGCAGGATCCGGAGCGGGCGGCGCGGATCACCCGCAACGCCGCCTCGCTGGGGGTGCCCGCGGTGTCGGTGGTCACCGGCTCCGCACCCGGCATTCTTGGCGAGCTGCCCGAACCGGACGCCGTGTTCGTCGGTGGCGGCGCGACGGTGCCCGGCGTACTCGACGCCTGCTGGGACGCCCTTGACGGCGCCGGGCGGCTGGTCGTGCACGGGGTGACGCTGGAGACCGAGACGCTGCTGGTTGATCGGCACCGGCGCTTCGGCGGCGAGCTGATCCGGCTGTCGGTGGAGCGGGTGCAGCCTCTGGGATCGTTTCGCGGGTGGGCGCCGGCCCGGACGATCGTGCAGTGGAGCGTCAGCATGGGAGCGACCGGATGACGGTGCACTTCATCGGGGCCGGACCGGGCGCGGCGGATCTGCTGACCGTCCGCGCCACCCGACTGCTGGCGACATCGCCCGTCTGCCTGTATGCCGGCACCTACGTCACCGCGGACGTTCTCGCCTACTGTCCGGCCGGGGCGGAGCTCGTGGACACCGCCGGGCTCACCCTGGACCGGATCACCGAACGCCTGGTGCGGGAGCATCGCGCCGGGCACGAGGTCGCCAGGCTGTGCTCGGGCGACCCGTCGATCTACTCGGCGCTGCACGAGCAGACCCGGCGGCTGGACGCCGCGGGCGTCCCGTGGGACGTCACACCCGGCGTGCCCGCCTACGCGGCGGCCGCGGCGATGCTGGGGCGGGAGCTGACCGTTCCCGAGGTCACCCAGACCGTGGTGCTGACCCGGACGCAGGCCAGATCCACCCCGATGCCGGACACCGAGTCCCTGGAACGGCTGGCGGCGACCCGATCCACCCTGGTCCTGCACCTGGCCGTCACCCGCACCCGCGAACTGGCCGAGCGGCTCATCCCGTTCTACGGCGCCGACTGCCCGGCCGCGGTCGTGCACCGGGCGTCCCAGGCCGACCAGCTGGTGCTGCGCGACACACTCGCCGGGATCGCGGATCTCGTCGAGCAGGCCGGGCTGCGGCAGGCGGCGGTGATCATGGTCGGACCGGCGCTCGCCGACCCGGCGCCGAGTGCCGGTGCCGAATCGCACCTCTACTCGGCCGCCCGGACCAGGTGATCCCGGCCGATTCAGCGGAGCACGAGCACCAGCGCGAGCATCCCGAAGAGCACCGCGGCCAGGGTCGCCACGGCGGTCGCCGGCCCACCGGCCGGCAGTGCGGGTTGGCTGCCCGGGTCGGTCAGTCGCCGATGCAGGCGGCGATACCGGTGCGCGACCAGCAGCCAGGCCGCCGTCGGAACGGCGAGGCCGGCCAGCCCCACGAGAATCGTCATGACGTCGGATTCGAACGCGAGCAGCTTGACCAGCACGGCCATTGCCGTGGCCAGCGCCAGGCAGGTGCGCCGCCAGGCCAGCAGGGTGCGTTCCGGTTGCAGGCCCCGGTCGAACAGTCCGGTCGCGGTCACAGCACGAAGATCCCGACGGCCAGCAGCAGCACGACCAGCAGGAAGATCGCCGTCATCGCAGTGGCGAACCCGGCACCACGCAGCGGCGTGCCCAGCCGCAGGGCTCGTTCGGTGCGCATCCAGCCCAGCCACCCGGACCCGGCCGCGACCAGACCGAGCACGACCAGCACGATCGCCGCGGCATCGCCCAGCTGATCGGGGATCTGCAGGTGCAGGGCGTGCACCGCGATCCCACCGGCAATCAGCGCCAGCGAGGTCCGGATCCAGGCCAGGAACGTCCTTTCGTTCGCCAGGCTGAACCGCGGATCGGGCTCGGTCCCGTGCCGGTAGACCCAGCCCGGGAAGCGGTCACGCGCCATGCCGCACCCGGTCGGTGATCACCGGTCCCGCGGCCGGTCCCCATCTCGGTGTCCACACCTGCCCGGCAGCGGTGGTCCGGGTGCCCCGTGCGCCGACGAGCAACAGGCACCTCATGTCCACCGTGGCCGGGTCGAGCTCACCCAGCGTCGTGCACCGCAGCGACTCGTCGGCCCGGCCGACGTCCCGCCCGAGGACCACCACGGTGTCCGGGTCGCGCTCCTCCCGCAGCACGGCAAGGGCGTCCGCGAGCTGCCGGGTTCGGCTGCGGGACGCCGGGTTGTAGATCGCCAGCACCAGGTCGGCACGGGCGATGTGGCGCAACCGCGCCTCGATCAGCGACCACGGCTTGAGCCGGTCGGACAGCGACACGACGGCGAAATCGGCCCCCAACGGCGCGCCGACCCGAGCAGCCACCGCCTGCGCGGCGGTGATCCCCGGCAACACCCGGATCCTGACGTCCGCGAACCGCGGCGCCTCGGCCGCCTCGAACACCGCCGACGCCATGCCGAACACGCCGGCGTCCCCACCGGACACCACGGCCACCCGCTCGCCCGACGCCGCCAGCTCCAATGCGAGCCTGGCCCGGTCCAGCTCGACGGTATTGCCGGACGCGTGCCGCTGCAATCCTTCTCGCTGGGGGACCCGGTTCACGTAGGGCGCGTATCCGACGATGTGGTCGACCGATCCGAGGGCCGCGGTCACCTCGGGAGACACCCACCCGTCCGGTCCGGGGCCGAGCCCGACCACCTGCAGCTGGGCCGCGCCCGGCGTCGCTCGCCCGGTCGGGCCGGTGGCCGGTCCCGTCCGGTTCTGCCGGTCGCCGGGCACGATGATGATCGAGAAGTACGGCACCGCGGCGGGATCGACGTCCTTGACCGGGATCAGCGCCTGGCCGGTGGTGGACGCCCGCTCCACGTACAGCGCGTCGTCCAGCCGACCGGCTTGACGCAGCGCCTCCTGCACCGACGCAAAGGTGCGGCCCAGCTTCATGATCGCCGCGCCCTGGGTGTCGGCGAGGCGGCGCGCCAGCTCCGGGACCGGCAACGTCCCGGGCAGCACGGTCAGCACGTCCTGCTGACGGACCAGCGGCAGCGCGGCGGCCGCGGTCGCCGCGGACACCGACGTCACCCCGGGCACCACCTCGGTGCGGAACCGTGGTGCCAACCGGTCGTGCAGGTACATGAACGAGCCGTAGAACATCGGGTCGCCCTCGCACAACACCACCACGGTCCGCCCGGCGGCCAGATGCACCGCCAGCCGGTCCGCCGACTCGTCGTAGAAGTCGTCGACGGCGCCCCGATACCCGTTGGGGTGCTCCGTCTCTCCGGTGGTGACCGGATAAACCAGTGGTTCCTCGACGGCGTCGTCGGGGAGCAGGTCGGCGGCGATCGAACGGGCGATCGACCGGCCATGGGTGCCGGAGTGGTAGGCGATCACGTCCGCATCGCCGATCAGCCGGACCGCCTTGACGGTCAGCAGTTCCGGGTCGCCGGGGCCGAGCCCGACCCCGTACAGCCGACCGACTGCGCGGGTTCTCGCCTCGCTCATGCCGCCCCACCGGCCAGCGCGTTGATGGCCGACGCGGCCAGCGCCGCCCCGCCCCGCCGGCCGGACACCACCAGGTAGGGCACGCCGGCCTCGTGCTCGACCAGGGCCTGCTTGGCCTCCGCCGACCCGACGAACCCGACCGGCACGCCGACGATCGCCGCCGGACGAGGTCCGCCCTCGGACATCCACTCCAGCAGGTGGAACAGCGCGGTGGGCGCGTTCCCGATCGCCACCACCGCACCTGCCAGGTCGTCTCCCCACAACGACACCGCCGCCGCGGAACGCGTGGTGGCCCACGCGGCGGCGAGGTGCTCGACCCGGTGGTCGCGCA
>JBIOVW010000824.1:0-2422 GCA_044867945.1 Nakamurella sp.
GCGAGCCAGGGAGATCGCCGACCACCCGTTCGGCCCGCCGCAGTTCACCGGGCGATCCTGGCCGCTGGCCGACGTCCGGCTGCTGGCGCCGATCCTGCCGTCCAAGGTGGTGGCGCTCGGTCGCAACTACCGCGACCACGCGGCCGAGCTGGGCAACCCGGTCCCGACCAGCCCGCTGATCTTCATCAAGCCGTCCACGACGGTGATCGGCCCCGGCGCTCCGATCAAGCTGCCCGCGTCGTCCGACCGGATCGACTTCGAGGGTGAGCTGGCAGTCGTCATCGGCCGGCCCTGCCGGGACGTGCGGGCCGAGGACGCCGCATCGGTCATCCGCGGCTACACCGTGGCCAACGACGTCACCGCCCGCGACCAGCAGAAGGCCGACGGGCAGTTCACCCGGGGCAAGGGGTACGACACGTTCTGCCCGCTGGGTCCGTGGATCGAGACCGAACTCGACCCGGCCGACCTTCGGGTCACCACCGAGCTGGACGGCGAGGTCAAGCAGGACGGCACGACCGCGGACATGATCTTCTCGGTGGGGGAGATCGTCGAGTTCGTGTCCGGCATCATGACCCTGCTGCCCGGTGACGTGCTGCTCACCGGCACCCCGGCCGGGGTCGGGCCGATGGTGGCCGGGCAGACCGTGTCCGTGACCGTCGAGGGCATCGGCACCCTGAGCAACCCGGCGCAGGCACGCCGATGACGCAGACCCCCGCGACCCAGGACCGGCCGGTGCGCGCCCGCTTCTGCCCGTCACCGACCGGCACCCCGCACGTGGGACTCGCCCGCACCGCGCTGTTCAACTGGGCGTTCGCCCGGCACCACGGCGGCACGTTCGTGTTCCGGATCGAGGACACCGACGCCGCCCGGGATTCCGAGGAGTCCTACCTGGCGATCGTCGACGCGCTGAGCTGGCTGGGCCTGGACTGGGACGAGGGTCCGGGCGTCGGCGGTCCGCACGCCCCGTACCGGCAGAGCCTTCGCGGCGACATCTACCGTGACGTGGTCGCCGAGCTGGTCGCGGCCGGGCATCTTTACGAATCGCACTCGACCGCGGAGGATGTCACCGCGCGGCACCTGGCGGCCGGCCGGGATCCGAAGCTCGGCTACGACAATTACGACCGCACACCGGATCCCGTCCTCATCGAGGCGGCCACCGCAGCCGGCCGCAGGCCGGTGCTGCGACTGCGGATGCCGGATCGGCAGATCGGCTTTCACGACCTGGTGCGCGGCGACATCGCCTTCCCTGCCGGCACCGTGCCCGATCCGGTGCTGGTACGCGGTACCGGTGAGCCGCTCTACACCCTGGTGAACCCCGTCGACGACGCGCTGATGGGCATCACCCACGTGCTGCGGGGTGAGGACCTGCTGCCCTCGACGCCCCGCCAGATCGCCCTGTACGAGGCGTTGATCGACATCGGCCGGGCCGAGCTGGTGCCGCAGTTCGGCCATCTGCCGTTCGTCACCGGCGAGGGCAACCGCAAGCTGTCCAAGCGTGACCCGCAGTCGAATCTGTTCCAGTACCGGGACGACGGCTTCATCACCGAGGGCATGGTCAACTATCTGGCATTGCTGGGCTGGTCCCTGCCGGCCGGGGACGGCGCGGACCGGGACATCTTCACCCCGGCCGAGCTGGTGGCCGCCTTCGACGGCACCCGGATCTCCGGCAACCCCGCGCGGTTCGACCGGCGCAAGGCCACCGCGATCAACGGCGCGCACATCAGGGCGCTGCCCCCGGACGACTTCGCCCGCCGGCTGGGGCAGTACCTCGGCGCCACCGGTGTGCTGCCCCCGCAGCCGTCGGCCGCGCAGCTCGAGCTGGTGCGTGCGGTGGCCCCGTTGGTGCAGGAGCGCTCCGCCCTGCTGTCCGAGGCCGCCGCCATGGCCGGTTTCCTGTTCGCCGGTGAGGCGTTCGTGGTCGACGAGGTCGCCGCGGCCAAGGTGCTGACACCGGGCGCCGCGCCGGTGCTGGAGGAGGCGATCACGGTCGTTGCAACCGTCGGGGACTTCACCGCGGCGGCGCTGGAGACCGAGCTGAAGGCCCGGCTGATCGACGGGCTGGGACTCAAGCCCAAGGTCGCCTTCGGGCCGATCCGGGTGGCGGTCACCGGCCGGACGATCTCCCCGCCGCTGTACGAGTCGATGGAACTGCTCGGGCGGGACACGGCGCTGGGCCGGCTGCGACGGGCCCTGGAGAGGGTTTAGGAATCGGCCGCCCGGCCGGGTAGTATCGTCTGCCGGTGCCTCGCCCGGTCCGCCGGATGAGATGCCCAGTGGGGTATGGTGTAATTGGCAACACAGCTGATTCTGGTTCAGCCATTCTAGGTTCGAGTCCTAGTACCCCAGCGAATCGACCGGGCCGTGAGCGAGGCTTGCCGGTCGGGTAACATGTTCCAGGCCCGGCAGCGTTGCCGAGCCGGAT
>JBIOVW010000825.1:0-4864 GCA_044867945.1 Nakamurella sp.
CGAGGCCTACGGCTGCGTCGGTCTACGCTGCGAGTCCAAGGAGGACGTCGACAAAA
Organism: Nakamurella sp.; assembly: GCA_044867945.1. Classification (GTDB taxonomy): domain Bacteria; phylum Actinomycetota; class Actinomycetes; order Mycobacteriales; family Nakamurellaceae; genus Nakamurella. The sequence continues at coordinate 57 of JBIOVW010000825.1, forward strand.
CCATCGAAGCCGCGATGGAGATCAACGATCGGCCGGTCGTCGTCGACTTCACGGTCGGTGCGGACGCCCAGGTGTGGCCGATGGTGGCCGCCGGGACCGGCAACGACCAGATCATGGCCGCCCGGGGCATCCGCCCGCTCTTCGACGAAGAATGAGTCCGAAGTCGATGTCGCTGTTCGACGAGGAGTAGTGGCTGCCCGCAGCCCCCGTTCGTCCACCCGATAGCCTGTCCGGTCGGCTGCCCTGTTCACGGGTCCCGACCTCACCGAGGAGTGCCATCCCTTGTCGCGCCACACGTTGTCCGTCCTCGTGGAGAACAAGCCGGGCGTGCTCGCCCGGGTGTCGTCCCTGTTCTCCCGCCGCGGATTCAACATCCACTCCCTGGCGGTCGGGCCGACCGAGAACTCCGAGGTCTCCCGGATGACCATCGTGGTCGCGGTCGAGGGCCTTCCGCTCGAGCAGGTGACCAAGCAGCTGAACAAGCTGGTCAACGTGCTCAAGATCGTCGAGCTCGCCCCCGCCCAGGCGGTTCAGCGGGAGTTGCTGCTGATCAAACTCCGCTCGGACAGCGCGTCGCGACCTCACATCGTGACGATCGTGGACATGTTCCGGGCGCACATCATCGACATCACCCCGGACGCGTTGACCGTGGAGGCGACCGGCACCAGCGACAAGCTGGAGGCGCTGGTGAAGATGCTGGAGCCGTTCGGCGTCCGGGAATTGGTGCAGTCCGGCATGGTGGCCCTGGGCCGCGGGCCGCGGTCCATCACCTCGTCCAGCAGCAGGGCAGACTGAACCCCCAGTCACCCGCATCACGAGAGAAAGCAGGAACACACCCCATGGCCGTGGAGATCTTCTACGACGACGACGCCGACCTGTCGATCATTGCGGGGCGCAAGGTCGCCGTCATCGGCTACGGCTCGCAGGGCCACGCCCACTCGCTGAGCCTGCGCGATTCGGGCGTCGACGTCCGGGTCGGCCTGCCGGAGGGCTCCAAGTCCCGGCAGAAGGCCGCCGATCAGGGGCTGCGGGTGGTGACCCCGGCCGAGGCAGCCGCTGAAGCGGATGTGATCATGATCCTCACGCCCGACCACGTGCAGCGGCACGTGTACGCCGAGTCGATCGAGCCACATCTGACCGCGGGCAAGGCACTGGCCTTCGGTCACGGCTTCAACATCCGGTTCGGTTACATCAAGCCGCCGGCCGACGTGGACGTGATCATGATCGCGCCCAAGGGCCCAGGTCACCTGGTTCGCCGGGAGTTCGTCGACGGCAAGGGCGTGCCCTGCCTGATCGCGGTCGAGCAGGACGCCAGCGGCGGCGCCCAGGCGCTGGCCCTGTCCTATGCGCGGGCCATCGGCGGCACCCGGGCCGGCGTGATCAAGACCACCTTCCCCGAAGAGACCGAGACGGACCTGTTCGGCGAGCAGGCCGTGCTCTGCGGCGGCATGTCCCGGCTGGTCCAGCAGGGCTTCGAGACCCTGGTGGAAGCCGGCTATCAGCCGGAGGTCGCCTACTTCGAATGCCTGCACGAACTCAAGCTGATCGTCGACCTGATGTACGAGGGCGGCATCGCCAAGCAGCGCTGGTCGGTGTCCGACACCGCCGAGTACGGCGACTACGTCTCCGGGCCGCGGGTGGTGGACGAACACGTCAAGGAGAACATGCAGACCATCCTGGCCGAGATCAAGGACGGCTCGTTCGCCGCCCGGTTCATCGCCGACCAGGACGCCGGCGGGGCCGAATTCAAGAAGCTGCGCGCCGAGCAGGAGCAGCATCCGATCGAGGAAACCGGTCGCAAGCTGCGCCCGCTGATGAGCTGGGTCGCCGTCACCGACGACTACGAGGGCACCGCCGCGCGCGGCTGACCCGGCGCCGGCGGGTCGCTTCGCGCCACAAATGCGCACGTCGCGCCGTCAATTCGGGGCGCGACGTGCGCAATGGTGGCGCGGAGCCCCTTCAGCCAGGAGGCGGCCTATGGTCAGAAGGTTTTGCCGCCGACGGACCGGAACCAGGCCCGCGACTGGGTGTTGAGCAGGAAAACCACGATCAGCACCGGCACCACGATGCCGAGCAGATAGGCGAAGCCGAACGCTCCGGACACGATGAGCCCCACGATGGCCAGGACCGCATAGGCCGCACAGGCGATGACCAGGAGCTGCCCGTTCTTGCCGTTGAGCGCGGTCACTCCGCCGGCGATCAGCAGGGCGGCGATCAGGATCAGCCCGATCGTGATGGCGATGAGGAATCCACCGACCCCGCTCACCGCGTTGCAGGCCTCCGCGGTATCGGAATCGTAGTAGGGCGCAGTCGAGTCACAGACCGCGCTGCTGGCCGCGCTGAAGACGCTGCCGGCCAGCAGCCCGATGACCGACCAGAACAGCGCCAGCCCACCCCAGACGAAGGCCAGCACCGCGGCGGCGGTGACCATTCCCGGCCGCCCGGCCTTGACCGGCTGCCCGTATCCGGGATAGCCGGTCGCGTACTGCGGCGGTTGGTACTGGCCGTAGCCCGGCGGTGGGCCGTAGCCGGGCTGCTGGCCGTACCCCGGCGGCTGGCCCGGGTACGGCTGCTGAAAACCGCCGGACGGATAGCCGCCCTGCTGGTAGGGCGGCTGCTGGTAGCCCGGCTGCTGCCCGTTCGGGTCGTTGGGGTAACCGGGGTATCCGGGAACCGTGCTCATGGCTTGTCCCTGTTCCGTCGTGCTCGGCTCAGAAGGTCGGCGCGCCCTTGGACTTGAACCAGGCCTTGCTCACCGGCTGCAGCAGCAGCGCGATGATGGCGGCCGAGATGGCCAGCCCGACCAGGGAGTACGCGCTGAAGTCGCCGATCATGCTGAGCACCTGGATGACGATGGCGATGCCCGCCACAATGGTGAGGATCTTGGCGTTCTTGCCTTGCAGTGCCATCACGCCGGCCCAGATGTACAGGGCGCCGATGGCCAGGATGAGGATCGAGATCACGATGACCAGTCCGCCCAGCCCGCTCGACAGGCCGGTCAGGGCGCTGCCGGCCAGCAGGGCGAGCAAGCCGGCCAGCGCGTTCAAACCGCCGACGACGAAGGCGAGCACGGCCGCGGCCGTCACCATGCCCGGGCGTGCGGCCGGGGCCGCACCGTAGGCCCCGGCGGGCGGGTAGCCCGGCGCGCCGTAGGGCTGGCTCGGGTACTGGCCGGCCGGCGGGTAGCCGCCCGGTTGCTCGTAGGGGTTGTTTCCGGCGTTCGGCTGGCTCGGTGTGCCGTATGGATCGTTGCCGGGGCCGGGGTAACCGGAGGATGTGCTCATGGGGGTTCCGTTCTGTCGGAGCGCCGGCCGACTCTTTGTCGACCACGATGCACGCAAGGACGATAACGCCGCGGGTGACCTTGAAGACCACTTCGCAACGGAGTTGATACCGCCATCGGTGTGAATCACCCGGCCGTGCGGTGCCGCCACAATGCGCGGCAAAGGGGATGCCCCCGGGGCGGTTAACATTGTTGCCCGGACGAGGGTCGATTCCGGCGCGTCCGAGGTCGCGGCGAAGGTCTCACCGGAAGGCAGCGGTGGGATCGAGTGCCGTTCGCCCCAAACCCGACCGTGGAGATGACAAGCCGTGCCCAAACCCGTCGTGCTGATCGCCGAGCAACTCGCCCCGTCCGCGCTGGACCTCCTCGGCTCCGAGGTCGAGATCCGGACCACGGACGGCGCGGACCGAGGCGCGCTGTTGCCCGCGCTCAAGGACGCGGACGCGGTCCTCATCCGGTCGGCCACGAAGATCGACGCCGAGGCCCTCGCCGCGGCTCCGCAGCTGAAGGTGGTGGCTCGGGCCGGCATCGGCCTGGACAACGTGGACGTGCCCGCGGCCACCGCCAAGGGTGTACTCGTCGTCAACGCACCGCAGTCCAACATCATCACCGCGGCCGAGCACGCTATCGCGCTGCTGCTGGCGGTGGCCCGCAAGGTGCCTGCCGCCGACGCCTCGTTGCGGGCTGGGGAGTGGAAGCGCAGCGCCTTCACCGGCGTCGAGATCGCCGACAAGACCGTCGGCGTCGTCGGCCTCGGCCGCATCGGGCAGTTGTTCGCCGCCCGGATCGCCGCGTTCGGCACCACCGTCATCGCCTACGACCCCTACTTACAGCCGGCCCGGGCCGCCGCGTTGGGTGTGCGGCTGGTCGACCTGCCGACGCTGCTGGCCACTGCCGACATCATCTCCATCCACCTGCCGCGGACTCCGGAGACGCTCGGCCTGATCGGCGCGGCCGAACTGGCCACGGTCAAGCCGGGCGTGATCATCGTCAATGCGGCCCGCGGTGGCCTGATCGACGAGCAGGCGCTGGCCGACGCGCTGACCGCGGGACGGGTGGCCGGCGCCGGCGTCGACGTGTACGTCAACGAACCGCTCGGCGCCGACAGCCCCCTGCGCACCGCGCCGAACACCGTGCTCACCCCGCACCTGGGCGCCTCGACCAGCGAGGCCCAGGACAAGGCGGGCACCGCCGTCGCCCGGTCGGTCCGGCTGGCGCTGCGCGGCGACTTCGTGCCGGACGCGGTCAACGTGCAGGCCGCCGGCCCGGTGTCGGACGAACTGCAGCCGTGGATTCCGCTGGTGTCGCGGCTGGGCGCCATCCTCACCGCGGTCACCGGCGGCGTACCCAGCCAGGTCGCCGTCGAGGTGCGCGGCGACCTGGCCGCCATCGACACCTCGATCCTGCAGCTCGCGGCCGTGCGGGGGATCTTCGGCAGCGTGATCACCGAGGCGGTCACCTTCGTGAACGCGCCGGCGCTGGCGGCCGAGCACGGCCTGACGCTGACCGGGGAGTCCACCGAGGA